>JALNXE010000043.1 GCA_023230525.1 Desulfobulbaceae bacterium | reverse complement strand
CAAGGACGGGCTTATTGGCCCCAAGGGGGAACAGGCTGCGTCGCCGTGCCCGAAAACGAAACTGAATCATAACATAAAAAATTCTTTATTCATTCTCCTCAAGATACAAGGGGTATAAGGAGCTGTAACGAAATGGTTCAGAAAGCCAAGGTTATTTCGTAACGGCCCCTAATGGTGAACGCCTCTCTGCGGTTCAACCGGCAGGGTGATGGTAAAGGTCAGCCCTTCTCCTGTCGGGTTGTTCACCACCGCAATGCCGCCGCCGTCATGCTGCTCCACCAGCCGTTTGGTGATGGCCAGGCCCAGGCCGGTTCCCTGTGGTTTGGTAGTATAAAAGGGGTTGAATATTTTTTCCAGCAATTTGCTGTCTATTCCTTTGCCGTTATCGGCAATGGAGATCTGCACGAACCCGTCCGGGGATTGCCTGGTCCGGATGGTTATCTTCCCCTGCCGGCAGGTAATCGAGGAGGTGGCGTCCACGGCATTCAGAATCAGGTTCAGAAAAACCTGCTGCAGCTGGCCCGGGTCGGCAACGATATGCGGCAGGCCGGAACCGAGATCCTTGACGAATTCGATTTTCCTGTCCTGTTCCCTGCCCTTGCTTCCCGGGGTTTGCAGGGCATATCGGGCGGATTTGATGGTTGCCTCCAGCAGCTGGTTGATATCCAGGGAAATCATCTCGGGTTTCGGGGGACGGGCATAGTTGAGCAGTCCTTTGAGCAGGGCGGTGATCCGGTCAATTTCATTAATGACCCGCTGCAGCACCTCCTTGTCCTCCGGGCCAAGGGGGGAATCCTGGCTGAGCACCTCCATGGATACCTTGATCCCTGCCATGGGGTTTTTTATTTCATGGGCCATGCCGGCGGCAAGCTCTCCCACCACGGCCAGGCGTTCCGTCTCCTGTAATTTATTATATTGCTCCTGCAGGGAGTCAGCCATCTCATTGAACGAATCGGCCAGCTCACCGAATTCGTCATTTAATTTCCCCTCGATCCGGTACTGCAGTTTGCCTGATTTGATTTTCCGGGTTGCCCCCAGCAGGGCCGCCACCGGCCGGGTAATGCTTTTGATGAAATACAGGGAGATGAGAATCCCCACCAGAAAGGCAAAGGCCAGGGTGGCGGTTAAGATTTTTTTGGAGTCAGCCACCTCCGCCATGGCTGCTGTTGTCTTTTTGCGCAGGGCGTCGTTGGCGGTCATGGCCATCCACTGCGACTTGGCAATGATCCGGTCCCCGATATCAGCCGCAAAGGTCTGCAGTCTCTTGATCCTTTGGGCGTCCGCGGTGGAGGTAATGAAGTAACTGAGGGCCTCCTGGTATTGTTCCGTCAGCTCCTGCAGGTGGAGGATTTCTTTTTCCACCGGCGGTTCATGATGGCAATCCGTGCAGGTTTTCGCCCTGGCCCGGAGTTTAAGGACATTATCCACGATGATGTCCAATTCCTTGCCAAACGATGTCCCGGTAGTATACAGATTTGACTGCACCGTCTGGACGTTGATGACCAGATCCTGCCGGATAACCTCCACCTTGTGCAGCAACAGCAGGGCGGTGAGATTGGCGGTTGTCTTGTTGATGATGTGCAGAGTGGTGACGATGCCCGCCAGAAACAGCAGAAACAACAGGAGAAAGGAAATGATAATTTTTTTCTTCATCAGTTATTTCACGTGTTCCGCAATGGCTGCCCGGGCTTGCTCTTCCATCGCTTCTATGCCGCCGAAATCCGCTCTGCTGGACTTGACGAACCGAATGGCATTGAACTGCTGGAGAACCTTCCTGCCCTCTGCCGTTTTGTCCATCTGCAGCAGAACGGCAGCAAGCCTTGCCCGTAAATCCGGGTCAATTTCCTGTCTGATGCAGAGGGTGATCTCCGGGGCTTTCGGGGACTGGGCAATGATCGCCAGCTCCTGGCCAATAGACGGGTCATTGCCAACCAGCCGGTTGAAAACCGTATTTTTGGCCGCCCCGATATCGGCCCGGCCGTCAAGCACCGCGAAAATTGCGGATACGTGGCTGCCGGAGAAATAAAAGCGATTGAAAAACCCATTCATATCCGTAACGCCGTGCTGCTGCAGATATGCCAGGGGAAAGAGATACCCTTCCATGGTGGCCGGGTCGACAAATACGATGCTTTTCCCCCGCATATCGTTGACGTTGCGTATGCCGCTGTCCTTGCGCACAAAAATATACCCCTGGGAACTTGACTCCCCGTTGAGATTAACGGGATTGACGACAGGCTCCAGCTTCAACTCATCGATGCCCATGGTGGCGGTATAGGAGGTGAGAAACGCCCCATCCAGCTTCAGGGATCTGAACCGTTTGATCACCTCGCCGTAACGGCTCATAATGGTGAGTTTGACTTGCACGCCAAGCTGCTGGGAGAGATAGCCGGCCAGATAACGATACCGTTCCATCTGGTCAAAAATGTTGTGCTCGGGTTCGATGCCGATCAACAGTTCCTCTGGCTGGGCAGGTGCGGCAACAGGCCTGGCTGCCGGGGCGGCAAGACATATGAGCAGGCAGATGACAAGCCGCAGCAGAAAACCGTGCCCGGACCGAGGACGCAGAATCATTCAATCACCTTGGTCGCTTCAATCAGCAGCTCAATGGGGAAGATGATGCCGAAATGCCTGGCCTCCACCAGATTGAACACCAGCTCCGTATCCCGAAAGGTATAGGCCATAATATTTACGGGCTTTTTGCCAAGCAGAATCTGCGCGGCCATTTCCGCGGCCAGTTGGCCCTGCTGCTGGGGGGGGGGAAACAGGGTCATCAATACCCCTGCTTCCGCAAAATCCGGGAAAATATCCGCGGTGGGGATCTTTTCCCGGCGCAGAATCTCCATGATATCAGCAAGCCACAAATGGGCGAGGGAACTCCCGGTAATGAAGACGGCATCCGTTTTTTTTGTCTTCAGCCCATCCAGGTCAGCCCGTCCCCGGATATCGATTTTCTCGGCCTTCATGTTATGCTGCTCAGCGATTTCCTTCATGGTTGCGTATTGGCGCATGGAATCTTCTTCAATACTGCTGCAGACGATACCGAGGGTATTGACTGTTTTGAGGCGTTTGAAATATCTGACAATGCTTGACAGGGGCACCTTGAAGCCGCAACCCGTCACATTTTCTCCGCTCATTTCCGCCTGGTCTGGTTCATACAGGCCGGCATAGACCAGCGGGATGCGGGTTTTTTCGTGAATAACCGCCAGGGTGGCGGGAGAACCATAGGTTACGATAAGGTCCACGTCAAAAGCGATAAGTTTTCTGGCGGCATTGCTCCAGGCGATGGGATCCGGAAAAGGCCGCTGCAGGATAATCTCGATTTTTTCCTCCCCGGCAATCCGGCGATTGAGCTCGGCGACAAAGGCATCGTGCATGGCCCCATAATAAGGGACATCGCCGGTCATGATAACGCCGATCCGTTTTTGCGCCTGCAGGTCCGGGGCAAGGGCAAGGACGAAGAGCAAGGTAAGCAGTATTCTCTGAACCAGGCGTAAGGTATTCAAGTTAGAAATACCTTTTTATACTGAAGGTGGTGGTGAATACGCTGCCGTCCAGCAGGCCGTACTCCCTGTCATTATAGACATCCAGGTAGGATCTGATCCTGACTTCCCACTCCTTGGACAGTTTTTTGCTGATCTCCAGCGAACAGAGGGTTTCCGAAGCCTTTAAGGCGGAAAACGAGTCAAGAGAAAACGGTGCGCCGCCCACCACGTCATCATAGCCGGTTTTCCCTTCGGTGATGGTGTAGGTCACATCGGCGGTCAGGCTGAGGTCTGGCCGGAGCAGGTAAAAGAGCGCCAGGGAAAAGGAGTTGGCCTCATCGGTATAGGGAACCCCGGCATCAAGATAAGGCAGATCCCCGGCCCCTGCCATGAGCCATTTCCCATAGGCCAGATCCTGTTCCACATCCCAGCGCTGATAAAACCAGCTGCCGGTGAGCGACGCCTTGGCTGAAAGCTCGGTGGTCAGGCTGGCGAGAAACTGGTCATGCCGGCCGTCTCTTTCGCCGATCTCAAGCAGCAGCGCCGGGTCGCTGTTGAGATAATTCAGGGAATTCCGCTCGGTCAGGGCGAGGATGTATTCCAGATAGACGTTGAGCCAGGGAACCGGCAGATAGGTGGTGGTCAGGCGCAGCCTGTTGGAACTGTCCGGGGTGTTGTTATAGGCCGGCTGGCTGTAATTCTTATATTCATAGCTGGCCTTCACCTTGACCTTATCCAGGGGTTTGGCATTTGCCGTGAAATTAATGGTGTGGATATTACTTTGCCCGGGCAGGGCGGCCCATTCATCCACATCTTTGCGATTGAGATGGGACAACTCATAGGATGCCAGGAGAGAAAGGATATTCCCCGGCCTGTATCGCGAGGACAGGGAAAAGACATCCTTGTCATAGGAAATGCCCTGCCGGACCGGATAAGTCAAGCTGTTGCCGGGACCGGTGAGGGTCACGGTGTCTGGAGTGCTGGTATCCACATCCCGGTGCCGGTACTTGAAAAAAAGGCCGACCAGGGGATCGGGTATCCAGCTGCAATCAAAGGCCCCCTTCCAGGTGGTGGATTCGGTGCGGCTGTAGTTGTTTTTCTGGTACAGATTACTGAGGGTGGCCGCAGCAACAAGGCCGCCGGTATAGGATGAATGCATCTTCATGGAATGGGCCGACGACTCGGTTTCGGCAACAACATTGTGGGCATAAATGCCGGCCGGCCTGTCGGCAGAGGCGGGATACGGGTCAGAGAGAATCTCGCTGCCGTCCGGATTGAATTTGGCCTGATCATAGGCGTATTCAACCTCAACCGGCCCGAGATGGCTGTTGGTGCCGAGCTTTAAGGCGTTTGAGGTCCAGTCGACATCCCGTTCTTCGGATATCTTGTTGGTTTCATTAAAATCCCCCAGCAGAAACCGCTGCTCGGCCTTACCCTCCCGTTCAACGTGGCGATGGTTCAGAAAGGTGTGAAACGGGAAATCCGGGGCCTTCAGCCTGAGCGACAGCAGGTTGCTGACAAAGTCAACATAATAATCCTCCCCGGCATTTCGGTCGGTGTAATTGAGCTCCGGCGGCTCCCCAGGATACTGATAGTTGTAATGATCCAGGTTATGATGGGCCCCGACCAGGATGTCCCGGAACAGAACCAGGTCCTTATAGGCGAAACCGGCATCCGTGTAAAAGTCATAATTGCTGAGAAACTCGGCATTGACGTGATAGCGGTAGGGAAGCGGACAGGAGAGCAGATCCAGGCCAAAGGTGACGGATGAATGGGGATAAATGTATTCCGCCGCTTTCAACGAATCATCCTCGGTTACCCAGCGGTATCCGAGATAATAGTCGCCCTCCGTCTCATAATAAACAGCTGGCTCCCGCTGTTCGTGGTTGCCCGTAATCCCGGCAGCCGGCAGCGCCTCAGCCGCCGCCATAGCCGGGGCAACGGCCCAGCCAAGAGCAAGCCCGGCCCCCAAGACATGCAGGATACAATGCCTTGTCTTGCCTCTCATTGGGTAAACCTCCCGCCCCCGGAGGTTGAGGGGACATCCGAACCATGGATGGTGGAGTGGCAGTCCGTGCAGCGGGTATAAAAGGCCCTGGCCCGCTCGGCGGTAATACTGCCGCCCTCCTCCGTATTGATTCGGTGGCCCTCGTGGCACTGGAGGCACAAAAAGGGCTCCCGGGCGTTCAGCAGCCTGCTGTTAACCGAACCATGGGGGCTGTGGCAGTTGAGGCAGTTCTCCGCCACGTCCGCATGCTGGTAAAGGAAGGGTCCTCTCTTGTCAGGATGGCACTGGACACAGGTTTCCTTGACGCTGTCCTGCTGCAGACTGTGGTCGGCGAACCCGCCATGGGGGTTGTGGCAGTCGACGCAGAATACCCGCCCCTCCTTGAGGGGATGATGGCTGGGCAGGGAAAACTGGGCCTGGGCGGATTGATGGCAGGAAAAACAGAGTTTGCCCGAGGCCAGCGGGGTGACCTTCAGATCAGGCCCGGCGTGGATGTCATGGCAGGGAAAACAGGATACCTCGTTGAGGGCGTGGAGTCCGCTGTTCCAGTTATGCAGGTTGAACGTGGCGTTGACCGTATGACACTTGAGGCAGATGAGCGACTGGGCCGTGGCGGGAAGTTTTTTCAAGTCGATCAGCGTCTTGAAATCACAGGCGGTCTTGATGCCCTGACCGGCGTTCATTTCAACCAGCTCCTTGGTCAAACCCTTGACCGCAAGGCTGCCGGGCCCATGGCAGGATTCACAATCCACCAGGGGCATGCCGGATTCCTTTTTCAGCTGGGCGCCCATGGTGCTGGCGTCAAAGAACAGCTTCAGCCGGTCATGCTCATGACAGGCGGCAAGGCAGTTCCGGGTGCCCACATAATCGGCATTGAGATTGCCGACAATCATCTTCTCATATTCGCGGACCGGCAGAATCGGCTTTGATTCTTTTAAACCGCTGCAGCCGCTGATGAACGAAAATAGTACCATCATGACCAGGCATGATTTGTTCAGATGGTGCTCCCTGGTAGACATAGCTGCCCCCCGATACCTTTTTCCCGACCAAGCCGCCTGCACAAGAGAACACCTTTTTCGTCAAGGCGCCCAGGCTGTGATGGCGATGGTGACAAAAAACTGTTTTACATGTCGTTTTCTCCCCTGCCTTTTTCCTATCATATCAAGCCATCCTTTGTAAATATTTCTATCCAAAAAAAGGGGTTATATATCAACAAAGAGAAAGAGAGCAAGCGGTCCTCCGGCCTTTATCGAGTTGTTTTTCTCATATGCCCGGCAAGTCCGGGACGGAGGCGTCTGGACATGGGCACGCCGTCAGCTAGTTATCTGAGGCGAGAAAAGCAATTGAGGCGGGCAGGAAACCAGGGATGGGATTTTGCAAAAACAGGGGGACGCGCCAAGCGAAATCTCCCAAGGAAGAGTTGGCGCGCAAAAAAAAGGCGGCAAGGGGCGCAGCAGGCCCCAGCGGAGACACTCCCCCGCCTCCGGACGGCATGACCTTCAGACAGTCACGGGGCGGGGTGTCCAGCCGGGAAAGACCGACCACAAGGGGGTACGAGGGCAAGCGAGCAGCAACGAGACAGTACTTGGAGTACGGCGAGGAGCCGCACGGCGCTGCCGATTCTGTCCAATCCCCCCTTGAGGGGGACAAAAGTATTGGTTTGACGGCGACTTGGAATAAGTCCCTGACGGAAAACCTTCGGCTACTTGAGCGAATCAGTAAACTTGCTGCCAGCCTTGAATTTCACGGCTTTCTTGGCGGCAATCTTGATTTTCTTGCCGGTCTGCGGATTGCGGCCCTCGCGGGCGGCCCGTTCGGCAACTGAAAATGTACCGAAGCCGATCAAGGTCACTTTATCCCCTGCGGCCACGGCATCCTCGATTGCCCCCAGGACACTGTTCAATGCCGCCTCGGCTGCTGCTTTGCTCAAATCACAATCCTTGGCCACTTTTTCTACCAGTTCACCCTTATTCATGCTTTCTCCTGTTTGAATTCTCTTGATATCTCAAATTGACTATTGTCTCATGCTCAGATAGCAGAACTTTGCCATCCTTGCAAGATTATTCATCATCAGAGGCATGAGCCGTTTTCATGAATTGACTGGTCCCGCCGGGTTTTGTTCCGGCAAAACCGGATTTATTCAGCTCACATCCACCTGGACGTGGTGCTCCCGGCGGTCGTCCACCAGGGGGATCACGCTCTGCAATCCCCCTGCCCCGGCTGCGCCGGCTCCACTCAGCACGGCACCATCCACCGTCACGCGGATCACCTGCTCCGATTTTTCACCGACCCGCTTGACGGTGATGTGGTAGAAGGTCTCGCGATAGCGGTAGTGAATTTTGTAAGACTCCCAATGGGCGGGGATGCACGGTGTCATGCGCAGATGGTCCACTTCCAACTGCAGCCCCAGGAGTGTTTCCACGGTCAGCCGATACATCCAGCCCGCGGCCCCGGTGTACCAGGTCCAGCCGCCCCGGCCGGTGTGCGGCGGGGCACCGTAGATATCCGCGCTCATGACGTAGGGCTCGACCTGGTAAAGTTCGATGTCCGCCGGCTCGCTGCCGTGCTTGACGGGATTGAGCATGGCGAACAATTCCCACGCCCGCTCCCTGTCACCCAGCAGGGCAAATGCCGTGGTGGCCCAGATCGCGGCATGGGTATATTGGCCGCCGTTCTCCCGGACCCCGGGCACATAGCCCTTGATATAACCGGGCTCAAGGTCTGATTTATCAAAGGGCGGGGCGAGCAGCTGGATCAACCGCTCATCCCGGCGCACCAGGCGTTTGTCCACCGCCGCCATCGCCTGCCGGGCCCGCATGAGATCCCCCCCGCCTGAAATGACCGCCCAGCTCTGGCTGATCGAATCAATCTGGCATTCGTCATTGGCGGACGAGCCCAGGGGAGTGCCGTCATCGAAATAGGCCCGCCGGTACCAACCGCCATCCCAGGCATTGGCCTCAATATTATTGCGCAGCAGCGCCGCCTGTTCGGCGCAGACTTCGGCAAAGGCCCCGTCTTCCTTACCCCGGGCGAGCTCCGCAAACAGCAGTAGATTCTCGTACAGGAACCACGCCAGCCAGACGCTCTCTCCCTGGCCGTCACGCCCGACGAGATTCATGCCATCGTTCCAGTCACCGCAGCCCATCAGCGGTAATTGATGTTTGCCAAAGCGCAAACCATGCTTAATGGAACGCACGCAATGCTCATAGAGGCTGGCCACTTCAGACGAAGGTTGCGGCTGGTCGTAATAGGCCTCCTCTTCCGGTTTCAACTCACGGCCCTCCAGGAAATGGACCGACTCGTCGAGCACTCCCGTATCGCCGGTGGTCAGCACATAACGGCAGGTGGCATAGGGCAGCCACAGATAGTCATCGGAGAAATGGGTGCGCACGCCCTGTCCGTTGGGCGGATGCCACCAGTGTTGCACGTCGCCCTGCAGGAACTGGCGCCCGGCGCAGCGAAGCAGCTGCTCGCGGGCGAGCCACGGCGTCGCATGGATCAATGCCATGCTGTCCTGCAGCTGATCGCGGAAACCGTAGGCCCCGCCGGACTGATAATAGCCGCTGCGGCCCCAGAGTCTGCACGACAGGGTCTGGTAGACCAGCCAGCCGTTGGCCAGCACGTCCAGGGCTTTATCCGGCGTCTCCACGTGCACCGCGCCCAGGGTGCGGTTCCAGTGCTCCCACACCGCTTCCAAGGCCTGCCGTGCGCCGGCCGATCCACTGAACCGCTGGATGAAATGCTGCGCTTCATCGCTGTTGCGGGCCGCGCCGAATATAAAGACGATCTCGCGCTCCTGCCCTTCGGCCAGTTCGATCCGGGTCTGGATCGCGGCGCACGGATCAAACCCCGCACCGGTCCTGCCGGACAAACGCTTGCGGCGCATAGCCGCAGGGCTGGCCAGCGTTCCGTTGCGGCCGATGAACTCTGTGCGGTTGCCGCTCACCGTACGCTCAAGCTCGCTGATCTGGGCAAAGACGATCCGATTGGCGCATTCCCGGCCATAGGCATTGCGGGCAAACAGCGCCCCGCTGTGCGGATCCGTTTCGGTAACAATGTGCATCAGATTGGCGTGCCGCCACTCACCGAGCACCAGCTCCCAATACCCGGTCAGGGACAATTGACGCGGCCGGCGCGAATGATTGCGCAATTTTATCACCGCGAACTTCACCGGGGCGTCCATGGCGACGTAGGTGAACAGTTCCGAGGAGATGCCGTCTTCATAATGTTCGAACGCGCTGTAGCCAAACCCGTGCCGGCACACATACCCGGACCGGCCCCGGGCGGGCAAAGCCGTCGGCGACCAGAACGCCCCGGTTTCCTCGTCGCGGATGTAAAGCGCCTCGCCGCTGCTGTCACTCAGCGGGTCATTGTGCCAGGTGGTCAGCCGGAACTCGTGGGCGTTTTCCACCCAGGTATAGGCGCTGCCGCTCTCACTGATCACCGTGCCGATGTGCGGGCTGGCGATGACATTCGCCCACGGCGCCGGGGTGTTTTGGCCGGGCTCCAGGGTGACGACGTATTCATGCCCGTCGGGGGTAAAGCCCCCCAGCCCGTTGCAGAAAATGCGTTCGCGCCCAGGCAGCGGATGGGCCGGTTCCGCTCTCTGTTGCCGCAACGGCTCCAGACGGTCCGACACCCGCTCCGGCGACACCCGGCGTTCCACCTGCTCGACCAGGGTATCGGCGGAATCGGAGGACACGACCCGGGCGACAGTCTGAAGCAAGACCCGCTCATCCTCGGAAAGTTCTTCAACCCGCCGCACAAAGACCCCGCCCGGCTTGTCGACAATTTGCGCTTCGGGACCGGCGTTGATCAGCCCCATGATCTGGTCTTGCAGAACCGCCCGGTAGCCCGAGAAATCCTCGTTAACGATCACCAGGTCCACGGTCAGGCCTTTCATCCGCCAATAGGCATGGGCTTGCAGCACCTGTTTTACCAGATCGATACGATTGAGGTTGCCGATGCGAATCAGGACGATGGGCAGATCCCCCGAGACGGCAAAGCGCCAGAGCCCGGATTGACCAAGCTGGTTGCGGGCAATGATGCCGGGTGCGGCGCGGCGCAAGGCATTGCCGTAAATGACGGAGGTGGCCAGGCGGCCATAGAGCTGGGCATCGGCTTCGGTTGCGCCCAGGTTGCGCAGCACCTCCTGACTTTGAAACCATGCCATTTCAAAGGCCCGCTCAACAAAGTGGCGGTCACAATACTTGTCAAGCACCGCCAATGCCGCCTCGCGCGTATCCGCTACCCCGGAGATGATCTGCACGGTGGCCGATTCGTCAGGTGACAAGGTGAGGGTGCGGCGGATCGCCACAATGGGATCGAGCACCGAACCATCCGAGTTCGATAACGTCGACGGGCTGTTACTGTTATCCAGCACCACCGGGTTGGCCGCCGTTCGACCCCGCCCGATGAATCTGGCCCGGTCAGTCTCATAAGAGGGGTCGCCCGCAACCGCGCCGGGTACCGCCAGCAGGTGAAACATCCACACCACCTGCTCTCCGGGTGTGCGGGGCCGCCGGGTGCAGAGGATCGCCTGCCGGCCGGGCAGTATTTCGGTTTGCACGAACAGGTTACTGAAAGAACGATGGGCCAGGTCGGCATTGAGGGGCGCCAGCACGACCTCCGCGTAACTCGTCACCTCGATATGCCGGGAACGGGACGACAGGTTGGTGAGGGTGACACGGCGGATTTCGACATCGTCTTCAGGCGAAACGCTGATCTCGGTGTGCGCTTCGATGGCCTGATCCCGGCGCCGGTATTCAGCGCGCCCCTGCACGAAGATCGACTCGTAGCGATCGGCCTTGCGCAGTGCCGGTTGATAGGCGGTTGACCAATAACGCCCCGTGTCGCGGTCACGCAGGTAAATGAAGGTGCCCCAGCAATCGGCGGTGGCATCCTCGCGCCACCGGGTGACGGCCAGGTCGCGCCAGCGGCTGTAACCTCCGCCGGCATTGGTCGCCATGACGTGGTACCTGCCGTTGGACAACAGGTGAACTTCAGGTATCGGCGTGTTCGGGTCGGTAAATACGCGCATGATTCCGCCCGCCTCCTCCGCAGCGGGGGGGCGCGCGGCGGCGCTCACTTCAGCCGCGTGCGGCCGCAAGGTAGCCCCCTTCTTCGGCACCCGCTCCTGCAGCAGCAATTCCGCCGCCCGGACAAGCGGGGCGGACATGAACCTGCGCTGCATCGGCTGATTGAGCAAGGCATGGTCAAAGGCCAGCAGGCTCATGCCTTGATGATGCGCCATGAAGGCACGCACGATGGCGTGATTCTTCCCCCGCGGCACCCGCGATGGGGTGTAATCGATTGCCTCGTAGAACCCATAGCTGCCGAGAAAACCGCTGGCGGCAAGCCGCTGCAAGTTGCGGCACGCTTCCCGCGGCATCACCGTCATCGCCAGGGCGCTGGCGTAGGGGGCGATGACCAGATCGTCTCCCAGCCCGCGCTTAAAGCCCAGTCCGGGGACGCCGAAGGCCCGATATTGATAGACCTGACTGGCATCGGTC
This sequence comes from Desulfobulbaceae bacterium, assembly GCA_023230525.1. Taxonomy (GTDB): domain Bacteria; phylum Desulfobacterota; class Desulfobulbia; order Desulfobulbales; family SURF-16; genus SURF-16. Next base: position 22,142 of record JALNXE010000043.1, on the reverse strand, counting down.
GCGTTATAGCAGGACTCGGAAATGCCCCAAGGCACCGCGCGTTGCCGGCCGTACTCGATCTGGCGCGACACCGCGGCCTTGCAGGTCTGCTCCAGCAAGGTGTTCTCATAACCCGGCATGATCAGCTGCGGCATCAGGTACTCGAACATCGAACCGCTCCACGAAATCAAGCTCACCTCGCCGCCGTAACTTGTCAGCAGGCGGCCGAGGGAGAACCAATGCTTCTTCGGCACCTGCCCCTGGGCAATGAGCAGGAAACTGGCCAGGCGCGCCTCCGAGGCCAGCAGGTCATAACAGGAGGGATCACGGCGCCGTTCGCCCACGTCGTAACCTATGGCCAGCAAACCACGCGAGGTATCGTAAAGAAATTCAAAATCCATCACCGCAAGAACACGGCAACGATTCACCAGATCGTCGATGATGCCAAGCCGCTCCACCGCGCCCGGATAAAGGGACACCGCTGACCCGGCTGACGACGGCGCGTCAGGAGAAACCTCTCTCCCCCCGGCCAATTCCGCCAGGGTGGGAATACTGTCGAAGTGCCGCGGCCCGGGCACCAGCAATCCAAGGTCATCCCGCAGTGCGCGGCATTGCCGGTCAAAGGCCTGGGCCCAGTAATAGAGTTCGCCATTGAGATCAATATCCGCGGGCAGCCGGGCAACCAGCCCACCGCCGGCGGGGTGAATCTCATCCAGCAGCATATCCGCCGCCGCCAGGGTCTGCGGCTGCCCGTTCAGGGTGAGTGAGCGGAGGGTGTCCTGCAGAAACGTGATCTCCTTGGCAAGATCTGGAGCTGGTGAGGATGGCAGGTTTTCGGCAAGCACCTGCAGGGTGTCCTGCAACCCCTGCCAGGCGTTTGCCGACAGAACCGGCTGATCTTTCAACTCGGCCAGTCCCGCCTGCAGGGTGAGCAGGCTGCCGGCCAGGTTGCCGCTGTCCACCGAAGAGACGTATTGCGGGCGAAGCGGCTGCAGCGTGTGCGTGTCGTACCAGTTGTAAAAATGGCCGCGGTAGCGTTCCAGCTTTTCCATGGTAGCCAGGGTGTTCCCGGCAAGCCGCAGGAATTCTCCGGCGGAGATGTAACCGAAATCATAGGCAGCCAGGTCTGACAGCAGCGACATGCCCATGTTGGTGGGCGAGGTGCGGGAGGCGATGAGCGGCGCCGGATATTCCTGGAAGTTATCGGGCGGCAGCCAGTTGTCCCGTGGACCGGCGAATTCCGCAAAAAAGCGCCACGTTCGCCGGGCCGACGCCCGCAGGAATGTCCTTTGCTCAACGGTCAAGCCCGCTACGGGGGCCGCCAGCGGCAGGCTGATCCACCAGGCGGCGACCGGCGACACCAGCCAGAGCAGCAAAACCGGCGCGGAGAAGAATAGCTCCCCTGGCCGGCTCCCCGCCGCCAATGCCAGGCCCAGCAGCACCGCCAGAACCGGCGCAATCCACATCTCCATAAAAAAATCGGCCAGGGTACGGCGGGCGTTGCGGCTTGCATAGGATGGCAAATGCCAGAGCAACAATCCGCGCCGGGTGAACAGCATCCGCACACCCGAGCGCAGGATCGCATCAAGACAAATCAGCGAGTCGTAGGGCAAAAGGACCAGGGCCAGCAAAACGAGCACTATCGGGCGGACCACGGATTTGCCGGTCAGGATCAGGTGCAACAGCCACTCACGTTCCTCAGGCTTGCGGATGAGCTCGATGACGGCGGCCAGCAAGGTGGGCAATAACAACACCCCCGCGACCAGCAGGGTCGTAAACCACGCAGGTCCGGGGCCAAACAGCCAACCACCTGCCAGCAAGGCCAAAAGCGCCTGGGGCACGAGACTGCGCCGCAGATTGTCGAAAAGTTTCCACACCGACAAGGCTGAGAGCGGGTTCGGTTGCCGCTTGGCCTTGGTTCCATTTGCCCCGGGCGGTCCTGGCACGCTGGGCAGCAACCAGCCGGCAAGCTGCCAGTCGCCGCGTATCCACCGGTGCCGCCGGCTGGCCTCCATGGCGTAACTGGCCGGATGTTCTTCAATGAGGTCGACATCGGTCACCAGGGCCGAACGCGCATAACCGCTTTCCAGCAAATCGTGACTGAGAATAAGATTCTCAGGAAAGCGCCCACTGACTGCCTGCCGAAAGGCGTCTACATCGTAAATGCCCTTGCCGATGAACGAACCCTCCCCGAAAATATCCTGGTAAACATCCGACACCTCACGCGAGTAAGGATCGATGCCCGACTCACCCGCGAACAGCTTCGTAAACCGTGACTTGCCTGCACTGGTCAGGCTGATCGAAGCGCGTGGCTGCAGGATGGCGTAGCCTTCGACAATGCGGCCCTTATCGGCATCGTACACCGGCCGATTAAGCGGATGAGCGATGTTGCCTATCAGGGTGCGGGCCGCATCGCGGGGCAGTTGCGTGTCGGTATCAAGCGTGATGACGTACTTGATGGTAGCGAGGATGGACGGGTCACCGACAATATCCGAAAATGCCGTTTGCTCCCCTCCCCGCAGCAAGGCATTGAACTGCTCCAGCTTGCCGCGCTTGCGCTCATATCCCATCCACACCCGCTCAAAGGGATTCCACACCCGAGGCCGATGAAACAGATAAAAAATGCACGGGCGGTCCTCGCCATAGGTTTCGTTGAGCGCCTGAACAGCCGCGCGTGCATGGGCGAGCAACGCCTCATCGTCCGGCAGGGTTTGCTCGGGCGCGTCACGGAAATCCGTCAGCAAGGCAAAGAACAGATGAGGATCGCGGTTCCCGAGATAACGGATCTCCAGGGCTTCGAGAAGATCATCAATCTCCTGCGGTTTGCCGAGCAAGGTGGGGACAATCACCATGGTGCGGTGAACGGCTGGAATGCCCTGGGAAAAATCCATTCGTGGTAAGGCGCGAGGCGGCAGGACGAGGGTGACAAACAGATTCACCAGCGAAACGGACAGCGCCGAGACGCCGATGATGCCGGTGATGGCAAAAAACCAGAACCGCCAGTCAGTTAAGCCCAACCCGCCGAAAGAGAAAAGCACGACCGAAGCCGCAAGGAGCGTGATGAGCAGGATGGGTCCGAGGTAAAGGGCCAGGCGGAAATGCCGGGTTGCCCGGCTGGCCCGCAATTTCCACGGTAAACGGCAGCCGACCGTGCGCTCCAGCAGCAGCCGTCCGTGATCGACCAGGTAATATCCGACATGGGCGGTGCGGTCGCTGGTACCCAATCGCCTGGCAGCCGCCTGCGCGAGAGCAATGGCTTCACGGGCCACCGAGTGCTCACTGCGCGCACTGTGCGCACAGCCTCGGGCCACGTCTTCGATGACATGCCGGTACCGGTCGCGGGTGGCGAAATCCTGGCCGGCGTGCATCCCCGCCGGGTCTTCGCGCAAGGTCTGCTCGACGACACTGAGCGACTCGACGTATTCCCGCCAGTCCATGGCGCCGATGAAACGCAGACTGCCGATACTGTTGGCGATGGAGATCTGGCTGGCCGCGGCCGTTCGGTTGGCCGCCTCCGACAGCTGCGTTGCGGTCACCCCCTGTTCGAGCAGTTTTTGCTCGACCCAGGTTTGCACGAACGCCATGGCCGGCCCCTGGGCCTGGAGCCTCGCGTAAAACTCCTCCACAAACGGCGCGGTCAGAGGCACATCGGCATTGGCAAACTCGGCCAGCAGCTGGATAAGCTGTTTCGGTTTCCTTTCGGCCGTGGCAAGCATGCGGTCTGCCCAGGTGATAGCCGCGTCGAGCTCCTCGCGCCGATGGGCGATACGTAACCCGATGCGGCGCAGGTTTTCCAGCAGCGCCAACTGCAGCATGATCGGGAATGCCCACAATTCGCCCAGCTTTAACGGTTCAGCACTCTGATAGGCGGCGACGAAGTAGGTGACGTTGTCGCTGTCGACCCGACCGTCCATGTGGGAGATCAACTCCAACGCCAGGTCATAGATGCGGGGGAAACCGGCTGACAGGCCATCAGCCAGCCGCGGCAACTGCCGGCTGTACCCGCGCGGCAGATGCCGGCGCGCCAGACCGATCTGCTGCTCGATGAGATAGAAATTGTCAAGCAGCCAGGCCTCTGCCGGCACGATCCGTTGTCCCGGCGCGGCGGCGGCCGTCACGACGTCATACGCCGCCAGCAGAACGCGCGCATTGTCCGCCAGCCGGGGCAGCAACCTGTCCGGCCCCGGACGCGGATCGATCCGATGCTGGCCCGCCAGGGTTACCGCGTGACGCTTCAGCTGCTCGATGCTGAACAGCTCCGCGCGCAGCAACTCAGTATCCCGATCGTTATGCAGCTTATTTCGCGTGCGGGCCGAAAATACAAACTCTTTGATGACTATGACATTCTCCTCACTCGAATTCCGGGGTAGTCAGCGCAGCACTGGCCTTATGGCCTGTGCGGGCCGAAAGCTCATACCACATGTTTCCAGCACCATCAGTGGGTTACCTGGATCGCAATTTTCTTATGCTGTTTGGTCCGATATGGAGATCAGCAAGACAAAAAGGGACAGTGTCCTCTGGAAACGTTTCTTTCTGAAATTCAAGGCCAAGGCCTGAGAGCGTGCCCGTAAATGACTCAGCGCCGCCCAAGCCTCAACCCTGTGAACTGCGGTTATTGATAAAATTTAAACCGGATTCAACTCGTCTTGGCAAAGGCCAGAAGAACCTTGGAGTCCTTCTTGGCTCTCTTCGCAGCCTTCTTTTCTTTGTGAGTCATAGCCGGTTTCTTTTTATTCATCTTGATGTTTTTTTGTTCTTTGGACATGGTTTTCGCTCCTGATAGTTGAAGGTTAATCTCCGGGGCAACCATTGCAGCCCAGTCCGGCTGAGCCTGGTCAATGATGTCCTGACAATGCTTTACAAGGTAATGACTGTCGAGAGGAAGTAGTCCGTCCTTCAGGGACCATGGAATAGCCCGCTATTATCCGGCAAGAGAAATGCCGAAGCCGGCTGAGATGGTGATATAGGCACTCTACCATAAAAAATGAATTCATGGCAGTGAATTGCCGCAGATCAGCCATCATTGATGAATTCGTAAAAACTGAAAATTCACCACAGAGAGCACAAAGCCCACAAAGATAACTTACTGAAAATAAGAATATTTCCTCTGTGATCTCTGTGTGCTCTGTGGTGAAAACAGGCTTTTTACGAGTTCAGCCATCATTGACTTGCTCCACCTCTGGGTATAAGGTCAAAAAGTGGTGGAGGAAGGGGCAGGAAGTCCCTTCCTGGCCTGATCAGGTATTTTTTGCAAACCGGGTTAATATTTTATCCAGCTGATTGGCAAAAGATTGGCGGTCGCTTTGGCTTAAGGCCGGGGGACCGCCGGTATCCACGCCGCTGGCCCGCAGCGTATTCATGAAATCCCTCATATTCAGCCGGGCCCTGATATTGTCCTCTGAGTAGAGTTCGCCCCGCGGGTTGAGGGCGTGACCGCCTTTGTCAATCACTTCCGCGGCCAGGGGAATATCGCCGGTGATGACCAGATCGCCAAACTTAAGCCTTTTAACGATCTCATTGTCAGCGACATTAAAACCGGAGGCTACTCTAATCATGTTTATGCAGCGGGACGGCGGTATGTACACGGGTTGATTCGCCACAAGCGTCATCTCCACCCCGGTCCGCTCCGCCGCTTTAAACAAAATATCCTTGATCGCCACCGGGCATGCATCTGCGTCTACCCATATTTTCATTTCATGCCCCTTTGGTTGCATGCGTTAAGACGACACATCAGCGAATATCTCCCCTCAGCGCATTTCTTGCAGCCCTGTCCACCAGGGTGAAAAGCCGGTCAATATCATCTTTTTGCGGCGAGGCCATATGCCCGCGCACTTTGACCAATTCACAATGCAGCTGATCGGTCATTTCATAAAACTCCTGATACAGCTCATAGTTGTTGAGGCGTCGGCCATTTCTTGCCCGGTAATCATTTTGCTCCAAGCGCCCGCGTCTTCCCCGCAGCCCCAGGATGTTCTGGCAATCCGTATAGACCATCACCCTGCTCCCCGTTGCCTGCACATCGCCCAAGGCCCATAATAAAGTCTGCAGTTCAAGTTTCGTTGAAGACGTCTGCGCAAACCGCCGCACCTTCACCCGCGTCTCCAGCAGATCCAACGGAAGTCCACGTTCAGCCACCGCAAGATAAGCCCCATAGCCGGTCTTTGCCTGAGCATGAACACTGCCATCTATGAACAGCATCAATTCATCCATAAAATATTACGCTCTTTTACTAAAACTTGCCGGCTTCCGATAGCCTCCTGCAAAATAAACAATGCGCCATATCGTCATTGCTGCGCAAGCCGAAATCCAGTCATAGGCCTATTTCTCCTGTTCCGGACCCCGGCTTGCGCCGGGGTGGCGCCATTTTGCAAGGGCCGCGACAACGTGCAGAAATTAAATGGTTTTTAGCTGCCCGCCGCTTGTTTCCACGAAATTCAGCTACAGCAACCGGCATAAACCGTGATAAAATCAACTATTCTGCCTGCCGGACTCCTGTCTGCCGCTGACAGAGATCAGGGGGCAAGCCTGCCACAAATACCGCTGTTTGGGCAAAATAGAAATGAGCCGTTCACCCCATCGGCAAAAAGTGGCGCCGGCATTTACCCAACAGACAACGACAAGGAGGAATCATCGTGGAATCCGGCAAAAAAATGGCTATGGGTCTTTTGTGCTGCGCAGTGCTATTGCCTCCGGCCCTGTTTCCTTCATCCGGGTCAGCCCTTGAGATCCAAATCGAGGTGTCCCCCAATGTCTTCAATATCGAGAGCCCGGTTGACGTCCTGACGATCCACGCAGATATTGCTTGCGCCGATGTGGTTTGCTCTTCCGTTGCATTGCAAGTTGCTGATTCAGTCACTGTGCCGGTTTCCTCATGCAAGCCCGACAACCGGGGAAACTTTACCGGAAAATTTGCGGCAGCACCGGTCAAGGCCGAACCAGGCCTCGAATTCGATGACTACAACAGCTTTATCATGAAGGGTACGACCACGGCCGGCGAGGTTTTTTCAGGCGAACAGGAGATCAAGGTCATAGCAGTCATTCCCGAAGGTCGGCAGCAATGAAAAAATCCGGGAACCTTGATAAGAAATTCACCTTCAAGGCAGTTTCCGGTATAACCCTACCACGCCATGATCATCGTGCGCGTTAAAAAAAATAAAATACAACGCGCAATTGAGGTTTTATTCCCCTGTAACGGTGATGAATTCGTAAAAAGTCTGTTTTCACCACGGAGCACACAGAGATCACAAAGAAAAAATTTTTAATTACAAGCAGTTATCTCTGTGAGCTCTATGCTCTCTGTGGTTAATTTTAGTTTTTACGAGTCCTTCAGCGGCGTTATAAGGGAAATTCTGTGCAGTTTTTCATTGACTCCCGGTCCGGAACCAATAAATTGCAGTGTCATGTGACAGCGGGGAGGAAGGGATTCAATATTTGGCCCTGATGCCCGGCAAGAAAAACCAATGCGCGGAAGAACCACAAGATGATCACTGAAAAAGAAAAAAAGAACCTCGAACAACTGCTTAGCCTGGCGGAAAACCAGGATTGCGATGACCTCTCCGTGACGGAACTGCTGGGATTTTTCTATGGTGTGGCCATCACCCCGGAAGTGATCGTGCCGAGTGAATGGCTGGCGGCCATATTCGGGGAGGAAATGCTGGAATTTCCCTCGGAAAAACAGGCGAAATCAAGCCTCGATACGCTGTTTCGGGTATACAACAGGTACTCCGATGCCTTCCATAACGGCAAGCTGGCCTTTCCCTACAATCTGGCTGATCCGGAAGGCTGGGATCTGGAGGAGGCCGAGGAATGGGCCTACGGTTTTCATAAAGCCCTCATGCTGCGGCCAGAATGCTGGCTGCAGGAAGAGATACCTCTGCTGGCGGATGAGGATGGGGAAGAGAATATGGCCGGCCTGGCGATCATCACCGCCATTGCCGAGCCGGAAAGCGCGGGCGAGCTTTTTGCGACGGCTCCCGGCCCCGGAGAAGAGGATATTCACTTCTGGGCCGTTCTCCTTTCCTTATTGCCGGATGCCGTCCAGTCCCTGCAAAACCATGCGGTAAAACGGGAAAAGGAGCGGCAGGCCCGGTTGCAGGAGATCCAGCCCCTGGGCCGGCCGGTGCATGCGGCGCAAATCAGCCGCAATGATCCCTGCCCGTGCGGCAGCGGCAAAAAGTATAAAAAATGCTGTCTGATAGGCGAGAAGATTGTGCCGCTTCACTGAGGCAGGCCAAGGGGGCTATCTCAAAAGACTGATCCCGGAACTGGGGGGTTAAGCGTCCGATGCTGTATCCGAGGGGCGCCGTCTTTATTGGTGATCCAGTACAAGCTGCAAGAACCATGAAAATCCTGCTTGAAATACTGGATTTACATGGTTTTCGCAGCCTGCTAGATCAGAAATCAACGGTAGTCGGCTGAGCCAGGATCAAGTAAAACGCTTCCCGGTTAAGGCATGGGGTCCGGCAGCTTGCCGAGCTGCACCAGACAGACGATGCCGTAAAAGGTGCTGGGCGGGGTGGTGCCATAGCCTGGCTGCGGGCCGAAACCGCTGTTTTCCGCCACATAGAGCGATTCAATGAAGCTGTTCACCTTGGCCAGGTCGGCGACCTCCAAAGCGGACAGGTCGCGCAGGGTCTTCAGCACCTCGGCCAGGTCCTGCAGGGTGGGCGGGCTGTAATACTTGCGGTCGGTGACATGGCCGGCATAGCGGGTATCCCGCAGGTAGGCGCTCACGCCGCTCTTCACCTCATCGGTCAGCATGCCCAGCACCTTCAGAGTACGGACTGCCATGAAGGTGGACGTTGGGGCGGAAAGCTTGCCCGGCACAAAACCGAACCCCTTGTCTTGCTCCTTGAATGCGGCAACAAAGGCTGCGGTCTTCTCCTTGTTGACCGCGTCGAGTTTTTTGAGCAGGGAGAGAGAGCTGACCCCATAGAAGGTGGCGGCCAGGGAGGGCTTCTCTTTCTCCCCGGCGGACGCCTTGAAGCCCCCTGCCGGTTGCTGCAGGGCCAGCAGATAGGCAAGAACCTTGTTTTGATCGATGGCCCCGAACTCACCTAAAAGATCAAGCGTCTGCAGGCAATAATAGGTGAATATGATGTTGCTTGCCGGGGCAAATTTCGGCTCGTTGGCAAAGCCGCCGTCCGGTTTCTGGCAGGATTTGAGGAAACTGACGATCTTGCCGCGGGTCTCCTTGGGCATCTCCTTGCCCAGGGCCCGCATGGCGTAAACCGTGTAATAGGCGAAGGGAGTCGATTCGGGAAAGCTCGGCCGGCTGCTCCATTGCAGATAAAGCGCGGCCGTCTTCTCGAGATCGACCTTGGTGTTCTTGTTTTCCTGGGCCTGCTGTGCTCCCACGGCGGCGGCCAGGAACAGGATGGTCAGGCAGACTGCTGCCATGGTACGGATTAGCTGTTTCATACAACTCCTTTGCGATCGTCGCTTCTCGTCCTCGAATCAGATGTGGAATTTTGAAAGACTCACTGCAGATATTACTGTATCAGCTTGCAAGGACAAGAGGCAAAAAAAAATGGGAGGCGGACCTCCCATTTTTTTATTGATGGTTACTAAGCCGTTGTAGCAAAATAATATCCTCATCATCTGGCTTGTAAAACGGCATAAGGAGCCGTAACGAAATGGTTCAGAAAGCAGAGGTTATTTCGTAACGGCTCCTAATTAACTGCCAACAGAATCAATCCCTGCTGCCAGTGCGGCTGTAGCGGGTCGAACCTTCTGTTGATCCGCTGGTGCTGCCGCCGGTGCTGCCGGCACTTTCCGTCCATTGCTTGTCGTGGCAGGAATAGCAGGAAGGAGCGATGCCGCCGCGCAGGTCGCTGCCATGGCAAGAGGTGCAGCCGTTGGTATACGGCCGATCCTTGCCGGGTTTGTGCATGACCCCGTCTTGACGGTCGGTATGGTCGGCGGGAACGCCGGAGGTAGTCGTACCGCCGGTCGAACCACCGGTTGAGCCGCCGGGGCTGCCGGAACCGCAAACCGCTCCGGTGACATACTGGGTTACCGCATCATAGATCGCGGTGCTTACCCGGCTCCCATTGTGGGACGTCCAGCGGCTGTTGGTGCAGCTGACTTTGCTGCGGTTGTCGCCGTGACAGTTCAGACAGGTGGTGGTCAGCGTTGCTGCCGCATCGATGCCGCCGGTTGTACCGCCGGTCGAACCACCGGTTGAGCCGCCGCTGCTGCTGTCGCCGCTGCCATGGGACGGGTAACCGCCATCGGTCCGGTTGGTATGGCAGGCGCCGCAGGAGCCGGCTCCCAGTGCGTCAGGCGTGCCCTGCAGTCTGATCATCTGCTCGTTGTCCTTGGGCAGGGTGGACGGATAGAGGGCATGGGGTGCGCCGTGGCAGGTCGAGCACAGGATCTTGTTGCCCTCGTGGCCCCGGCTGTTCAGGAAGGCGCCGAAAATGCCCGTGTTCAGGTGGCCGCCGCCTTCGCCGGTATTGGTGTGGCAGTCGGCACACTTGGGCAGTGTCGCCTCTGACCAGGGCTGCTGCAGCTGGCCTTCGGCCACGCGCTGGTTCAGATCACCGTGGCAATCCGTGCACCAGACACTGTGGGCGCTGCTGCCCGAACCGATGGTCTTGTTGGTGTGATGGCCACGATAGCAGTTCACCCCGTTGCCAGGATGGCATTTGTAACAGTCAGTGGCCAGATCGGGATCATAGGTCAGGACCTCCGGATTCTGCACATGAAACCGGTGCAGAACATCCGAGAAGGTGTAGACCGAGGTCGGGTAGCCCGCATAGCCCGGGGCAACGGATTCGCCCATGGCCGGGTCGAGATGACACTGGGAGCAGCGGATTGGTCCGGGAACGCCGTCACCGTCCGGGTCGAGCTGCGCGATATTAATGCCCGAATCCTGCTCGTGCAGCATACCCATGGCATCGAAGGAACCTTGGGCAGTGGCCGGATAGCCGTTCGCCGCCGCTACGTCAATATGGCAGGAGCAGCAGCCGCCGAAGGCCGCAGGGGCCACGGTATTGGTCTCGGCCAGCAACTTGTTGGAGGCCTGGTCATAGACCTTGATGTTGGCGGTGAGGAAGGGATTCCTGTTCGGGCCGCCCAGGGGGTCGGTCATGACACCATTGCTGTCGATGTTCGGATAGACCGGCACGCCTTTGATCTCCCACCAGCCCTCGTCGGTTTTTGCCTCCATCTCGCCCTTCAGCTTGGCGCCGGTCAGACCCTGATATTCACCGGTGCTCGGGTCAATGGGGTTAAAACCCGGAAAAAGCTTGGGCGCATTCTCAATCCAGCTCTGGTAATAAGGATCAACATCCAGGGCGGCATTGGTATCCTCGACGATATTGTATTCGACCCTGATGCTGTTCGGATCGGCAATAACGCTTGGCTCTTCGCCGCGTTTGATCACCTGGGCCCGCAGGGTGTTGAACGGGGGCAGCAGCATGAACTTGTCGAAGGTCAGGCACACGCAGTGCATGCCGAGGTCATTGGTACCAACGACAATATAATCGGAGTTCGTAGCGGTTCCGGTGCCGCCGGTCGAACCACCCGTGCTGCCGCCGGTTGAGCCGCACACCGAACCGGTGAGATACTCGGTTACCGCATCGTATACCGCAGTGCTCACCCGGGTGCCGTTATGGGCCGTCCATTTATTATCGTTGCAGTCAACCCTGGAGCTCCGGTCACCGTGACAATTCAGACAGGTGCTGGTCAGTGCTGCTGCCGCGTCAATGCCCCCGGTTGAACCACCGGTTGAACCACCCGTTGAGCCGCCGGTTGAGCCGCTGCTGTCTCCGCCGGAGCCGCTACCATCGCTGCCGCTTCCGGTCCAGCCTGACCTGCTGTCGCTCCGTTGATGGTTTTCAGCCAGGGCGGGGGTGGCGGCTATTCCTACTCCGATTAGCAATGTGGTTAGACATGACAGAAAATAATACTTTTTCATTCAACTACTCCTTTGATTTTATACCCTTTTTCCAAAAAAATCAGCAGAGCCGGGTAAGGCTCTTTCCACTTGAAAGCTATTTTTGTGTTAGTTTGCGTGAGTGGCATGATACCCGCCTCAGCTTTCCTACCGGGGATACCATGATCTTGTCAGAGAGAATCTCAATAAACCTCTTTGGCAAAAACAATCGTTACAATGCGGTTACTGCAACACCTCCCTATTTAATCATCTGATATGCAATGATTTTTTTTGACGAATGAATCTTTGTGTCCGTTTTCGAAAACGATTTTGCAATTAACAATGAGGCCTAAGAGCATTTTCCGGGCCGGTCTGGAATTGCCGAGCCAAAAAAATACATAACACCTTGATTCATTTTAAAAAATTAAGTTTTTAATTTATAAATAATATACTGATTTACTTAAGCGCCAAGGAATCCACCAGTAACACATTGTGGGAATATGGCCAGACACTATGGTGATTTCACCATTTCTCTTATTAACTGCCTCGGGCAGGCTCAGGCCCCGTCAGGGCATCTATTTAATATTATTATAAATAAATTAAAGAGCGAGAACGGGCGCAACGGACACAAACTGTAGGCTAATTGCGACAAGGAAGATAATTCTGATACAAAAGGGGCCGGAGGCGGATGCAGTCATTTCTTGTAAACACCCTGGGGCACCTCTGCGGCAGGGTGTCCGAGCCGGATCGCCGGGAAGTGATCCGCAGACTCAGGAAAGAGGGCCAGGACGATGGTGATTGCGGTGATGGCAGTGCAGGCCATTGCGGAGATGAAGGGGGAGCGGTTTCGGTGTGCGGGGTCCGGACATGGATGCCGGCTGCAGGGGGATAAGGTGGTGGAGCTGAGGGGGATCGAACCCCTGGCCTACGCATTGCGAACGCGTCGCTCTCCCAGCTGAGCTACAGCCCCATCATATATTCTGATAAACCACAGCTTGCCTGTTTCGTCAAGGACGTGTTGACGCTGTATGCTTTTTTCGTAACAAATCCGCCGCCCGGCACCCGTCAGATCACGGATGCCGGACGCATAAAAGCCTTCATCTCCTCAGCCCTGGTAATTTCGTGCGCCGCCTTTTCCCGGACAGACGGAAATTTCCCGGCAGGACAGGCCAGCCAGCAGAGGATGTCCTGCCAGACGACTTTTGCCTGCAGATCCCGCAGCAGCATGTGATAACCATTGGCATAGACCAGGAGACGCTGGGGTTCGGAAAAATGTCCGCGCAGTCTTTTTGTAAAAACATCCTCCATCGGCCTGGGCGGGATAATCTCATCCTTTGCCCCATAGAGAAAAAGGACCTTGCCGTTGAACCGGTCCGCGGCTTCATAGGCGGCATCCATCAGATTCACCAGGCCGTAGATTGCGTCAATCCGCGATTCCTTGATGACCAGCGGATCCCGGCCCAGGGCCTTGAGCATTTCCTTATTGTCCGAAGGGGTTATATGCAGCCCTTCTCCGCTCACCTGCAGCCAGGGCATCATCCGGGCCCCCAGCCAGAGCGCCCAGCGCTGATAAAACGGCATGGTACCCCGTGACCAGACCGCCGGGGCGACCAGAATCACCCCGTCGACCGGCAGGGGATTTTCCGGGCGGTCCGCCACCATGACCACCGCGCCGCCCATGCTGTCGCCGAGCAGATAGAGCGGGACATGCGGATGCCGCTGGTGCACCAGGTCAATGATGGTTCCGAGGTCCCGGCACATGGCCGCCTGGCCGGCCCATTTGCCCCGATGGGGGGCGCGGCCGAATCCCCGCTGATCATAGGCATACACCCCAATTCCCCGGTCATTGAACCAGACGGCAGCATCCCTGATGAAGTTGGCATAGTCATTATAGCCGTGCAGGGCGATCATAACCGCTTGGGGGGGGCCAGACGGCAGCCAGGTTTGCAGCGGCAGTTCGCTGCCGTCAAAGCTGATGAATGCATTCTCTGTCAGTCGAGGTTCAACCGTCATCTTCTCCGGAACCATGAAATGCGGGGCACAGGCCCACAACATTAAGCCCGACAAAACAATCAGCACTGATCGCACAAACTTCATTTTTGCCAACCTGGCTAGAGCGGGTCCCCGAGCGCCTCGACATCAGCGCGCATTTTCCTGATATCGTCAGCAACCATGACCAGCGTACCGCCCATGGCATTCTGCCTGCTGTGCTCGGGTTTTCTTGCGCCGCAGAGGGCAAAGGTTATCCCCGGCTGCTCAACCGTCCAGGCGATGACAAGCTGGGCCAGGCTGCAATGATATTTCTCCGTCAAGGTCTGCCAGCCGGCCAGCATATCGAGAACCTTGCGGCGATTCTGCGGCTGGAACCAGGGGATATTGTTCCTGTACTCGCCCCGGCTGAAGGTCCGGTCCATGCCGATTGCGCCGGTCAGCAATCCCTGCTCAAGGGGAGAATAGACCAGGGTGCTGATATGGTGCTCGATGCAGTGCGGGATCACTTCCTTTTCAATGGCCCGGTCAAGCATGCTGTAGCGCGGCTGGATGGCATCCAGCGATCCCACGGCCTGATATTGCTTCATCTGGGCGACATCAACATTGGATGCCCCGATGGCCCTGATCTTGCCTTGCTTTTTCAGCTGCAGCAGACACTCCATGGTTTCGGCAATGGGATCGTTTTCCGGTTCCGGGGATTGCCAGTGGGTCTGGTACAGATCAAGGTAATCGGTGCCCAGACGCCTGAGGCTGTCTTCGACCTCTTTTCTGATGGCATCCGGGCGCAGGTATCTTTTTACCGCATATCCTTCCAGCTCAAAAAACAGCGGGCCGCGCGCATCATGCCACCAGAGTCCGCATTTGGTGGCTAAGATAACCTTGTCCCTTCTGCCTTTTATGGCCTTGCCGACAACCTCTTCGCTTCTGCCCCAGCCATACACAGGGGCGGTATCAATCAAATTGACCCCGGCGTCAAGAGCGGCATGGACAGCAGCAATTGACTGCTGATCATCCGACTCACCCCACCAGGGTCCTCCGCCAATCGCCCAGGTGCCGAGGGCCACAACCGAGGCTTGCATATCCGTGTTACCGATCTTGCGCATTCTCATAATTTTTCTCCAGGTGCTTGCCGATTCTCCTTGCCGAGAGATTCCCGCCATGATGTTGCGCGGGCATCCGGGATCTTTGCCGAATGCCCGATAAAATCATGCGGGCAGACGATAGCGATAAATACACCTTAAATGTACCTTTAAAATTTGCAAGGCCCTTATTTCACTTGCACGGCTCCTTTTGCTGCCAGAGGCCAAAAGCCGCGCCAGTGGGATCTGAAAGCACACTGAACCACCCCATGTCCGGAACCTCGGTGACCTCCTTGCAGACCTTCGCCCCGAGGGATTGCGCTTTTTTGGTCGCGGCTGCCACATCAGCAACGAGAATATAGGGCAGCCACATGTCCGGAACAGCGGGATCGGGCTTCTGCATCATGCCGCCGCCGGTTCCCTCCCCGACGTTGATAATGGTGTAATCCATACCTGGAATTTCTTCCAGTTTCCAGTCAAACATGCTCTTGTAGAACGTCTTCGCTTTTTCCAGATCCTTGGTTTCCAGTTCAATGTGAACAAACGGATTGGCCATGTCGTACCTCCTCAATAAAATAAGAGTAATAAGGGTTATGAAACCGGTGGTCGTCAACCTGACCGCAGGCCTCGACAGGGAGGAAGAAGGCATTATTTATGCCACTATCTTTCGGTCACGTTCCACCTTGGCCGTAAAGAGCTGCGCCGCTTGCCGGCTGCCTGCACGGCGGCCTGTTCACCCCAGGCCCAGACGGGCATGCGGCGCGCAATCAACCGGGCCGGAAAATGGCAAATTCCCCCGGTGAGCGTCCATTTATTCAGGACTCAATCCTGCCTGCATGGACAACCACGGCTATCCGTTCGCCTCCGGTCAGAACTCATCCGCCGGCCGCTCGCAGTAAACCCGGGGGATGGGGTTATGTCCCTTTTGTGCCGGCCTGGGTGGAGCACTTTTTGCAGACTTACATGGAATGACCCCCCGGAGATGACACATCACCCGGCTTATGGCGAGTGCCCGCGGGCGCCGGCACCCCACGGGCTCTCACCTTGAACCCCCAACTTGAGGAGAATCATGACCACCCGGGCAATCTGGAAAGGCATCATCCGGCTCGGCGGCGTTGCCGTGCCGGTCAAACTGTATACCGCGGTTGAGGAAAAGACGGTCCACTTCAGACTGCTGCACGCAGCAGACCGAACCCCGGTCAAGCAGGAAATGGTCCACCCCGGCACAGGTGAAGTAGTGCCGGCCGAGGCGATACACCACGGCTTTGAGACGGAAGGCCGGATGGTCATCCTGACGGATCAGGAGCTGAAAAGCCTGGAACCGGAACCCTCCCGGCAGATCGAGATCATCCGCTTTCTTCCCCTCTCCGCCATTGATCACCGCTGGTATGAGCGGCCCTATTTTCTCGGACCCGATGGCGACCGGGAATCCTATTTCGCCTTGGCCGCGGCCCTGGACGGCAGCGGCATGGAAGGCCTCGCCCGCTGGGTGATGCGCAACAAAGAGTATTTCGGGCTCCTGCGGCTGCAGGCCGGTTATCCGATTCTGCTCTCCCTCAGGCATACTGAAGAAGTCGTGCCGCTCGCGGAACTGAAAATTCCGGCCGGCCGGGAAATCGAGGCAAAGGAACTGTCCATGGCTGAGCAGCTGGTGTCAGCCATGGCCGGCACCTTTGAGCCGGGCCAGTACCGGGATGGATACCGGCAGCGGGTCATGGGACTGATTGGCGCCAAAGCCAGCGGCAAGATCATCAAATGGCGCAAGACAGCGCCGAAAAAAACCACCAGGGATCTGACCAAGGCCCTGGAAGCGAGCCTGCGGGCCGCCAGGGAGCGTTGAAGTGGCTGAAAAAAAAGAACACGCCGCGCCCACCGGGGCCTTCTGGTCAGGCGCCATCACCTTCGGACTGGTCAGCATCCAGGTGGATCTCTATTCCGCCCATCGGCCAAAAACGGCTGCGCTGCGGATGGTTGACCGCTCCGGTACTGTCCTGCACCGCCGCTATTTCTGCCCCCGGGACCATAAGCCCATCGAAGCGGAGGAAATCGTCCGCGGCTACGAGGTCGAAGAGGGCAGGTATATCCTGGTTTCCGATGAGGAACTGGAGGCGCTGGAGCCGGAAAAATCCCGGGAAATAGATCTGCGCAGCTTTGTTGAGGTCGGCGAACTGGACCCGGTCTCTTTCCAGCACGCCTACTTCCTGGTCCCGGCCGGGACGGTCAACAAGGCCTACCGCCTGCTGGCCGAAATCATGGAACGGAGCGGCAGGGCCGGCATCGCCACCTTTGTCATGCGGGAAAGAGAACACCTGGTGGCGATTATTGCCGAAGGCGGGATTTTACGGGCGGAAACCCTGCGCTTTGCCGATGAAATCCGCACACCTGAGGCTGTCGGGCTGCCGCCTCTGGAAAAAGCACCGGCTGAAATGATCAGGCAGCTGCAGCAGGAAATACAAAAACTCAGCAGCCGCGAGTTTGACCAGAGGCTGCTGGGCGACCGGCACGCCCAGGAACTGCTTGACCTGGTGCAGCGCAAGCTTAAGGCGGGTGAGGATGTGGTGGCAAAACCGGCCGAGGCCGAGGCCGAAGGCGCGGAGATCATCGATCTGATGGAAATTATCAAAAGCCGTTTCAGCGCCGGAAAAAAAGGGGCGGCATAGCTCACCAGCTCCTCACAGAGCCGGCAATCCCTGCCTGATGGCAAAAAAACCCTGCCAGGGGTCCTTTTTCAGGGCCGCCAGTCTTTTGGGCAGATTGTCGATCCGGAAGCGATCCGGGGTCATGGCCCGGCTCAATTCCTCCCAGCGGATGGGAGTGGATACCGGCGCACCGGCCCCGGCCCTCGTGGAATAGGCCGCCACCGTGGTCGCGCCGCGGTCGTTGCGCAGATAATCGATAAATATCCGGCCCTGTCTTTTCGCCTTCTGCATCTCCGCCGTGAAACGGTCGGGCCGGCGCCGGGCCAGATCCCGGGCAACCTCTCCGGCAAAGGCCTTGGCTTCCCGCCAGCCTGTGCGGCGCTGGATGGGCACCACCAGATGCAAGCCCTTGCCTCCCGAGGTCTTGACAAAGGATTGCAGGCCCAGCTCCTCCAGCCGGCGCCGCAGCAAACGGGCGCCCTCGATCACCTCCGGCCAGCCGAGGCCAGGTCCCGGGTCAAGGTCAAAGGTGAGGATATCCGGCTTCTCCAGGTCGGTTTCACTGCTTCCCCAGGGATGAATTTCCAGCACCCCCAGCTGCACCAGCGAGATCAATCCCTGGATATCGTCAATCACCAGATACTCCCCGGTCGTCCCATCCTTTTCCATGACGGGGATGGCGCGCAGGGCCTCCGGCAGCGATTCCTTGAGGTGTTTCTGATAAAAGCACCCGCCCTGCCTGCCCTGCGGGCAGCGCAGCAGGGTCAGCGGCCGGTGCCTGACATGGGGTAGGATGAAATCCGCGATGGTGGCGTAGAATTGCGCCAGCGCCCGTTTGGTGACCCCCTGTTCGGGGAAGAGAACCTTGTCCGGATGGGACACCCGCACCCCGGCAATCACGCTCTCGGCAGCTGGATCTTTCCTGCCCGGCGCTGCCGGCTGCCCGGGCGGCTTTGCCGTGACAAGTCCCCCGGCCGGGGCTTCCCGGACGATTTCCCGGGGCGATTTATCCAGGCGCAGCCCTTTAAAGGAGGCCTGGCGTAAAACATTCTCCCTGGTCCATTCCCGGAATTGCACCTCCGCGACCAGTTCCGGCCTGACCCAGTGCGCCCCCTGGGCCTCGACCCCGGCCGGAGGATGGCGGAAGGGGGGATCTGCCTGTTCAATCTCCCGGACCATCTGGCTCAACCGCCGGAGGGTGGCTGCCGTAAAACCCGTCCCCACCCGGCCCGCGTACACCAGCTCCCCGTGGTCGTAATAACCCAGCAGCAAAGCGCCGAACCCGGTGCGGGAACCGGCGGGTTCGGTCCAGCCGCCCACAACCAGCTCCTGTCTTTGCAGACACTTCGTTTTCAGCCAGCGTTGGGATCTCTTCTGCTCATAGATGCCGGCCGCCTGTTTGGAAACGATGCCCTCCGCCGCCAGACCACAGGCCTGCCGGTAAACCTCGCTGCCGCTGCTTTCGATGTGATCGCTGAACCGGATGTTTTCCCTTGGCGGCGACATTCGCGCCAGGAGGGATCTCAGCAGTTTTTTGCGTTCAGCCAGGGGCGTCCGGGTGAGATCAAAGCCATTGCAGTATGGCAGATCAAACAGATAATAGACCACCTTCCCCCTCCCGCCTCCCTGCAGAAGATCCTGCAGGGCCTGAAAATCCGAGGTTCCGTCCGGCCGCAGGACCACGACTTCTCCGTCCAGCATGGCCTGGCTGACCGGCAGTGCCCCCAGGGCCGCGGCCACCCCTGGAAACTTTTCGGTCCAGTCCCGTCCGCTCCGCGAAAGCAGCGTGATCCGGCCGGCCTCGATCCTGGCGAGAATCCGGTAGCCGTCGAGCTTGATCTCATGGAGCCATGCCTCGCCGACCGGGGGCTCGTCCACCAGGGTTGCCAGCTGGGGTTTTATGACTGCCGGCTGCGGAGCCTTGCGGGCATTGGTCAATTGCGCAGGGTCAGGATGTAACACGGGGCGGCTCCCGGCGCCTGCGGCGATTTCCTCCAGGGAACGGCGGGTGGCCACGCTGAACGGCTGTTCTTCAACAAGGCAGTATTTGCTTTCAGCCACTGCCTCCCCGTCCTGATGCTTGATCAGCAGCCAATTTTTGGTGAGGCTGCCGTCCCTGTCCTTCATCTGCGCCAGGCCCCAGGAGCCGCGCAGTTTTTCCCCGTGCAGGGTAAAAGACAGTTTTCCCCGGGGAAAGTCGTGTTCCGGATCGCCTTCCGGCTCCCAGGTCCCCTGATCCCAGAGCATCACCGCGCCGCCGCCATACTCACCTTTGGGAATAGTACCCTCAAAGGTCCCGTACTCCAGCGGATGGTCCTCCACCTGGACCGCCAGCCGTTTTTCCGCCGGATCCAGACTCGGCCCCTTGGGTACGGCCCAGCTTTTCAGCACGCCACCCATCTCCAGCCGGAGATCATAATGCAGCCTGGTGGCCGCATGCTTGTGGATCACATACAGCTTGCCCGCCCCGCCGGCATCGCCCTGGCCCCTGGGCTCCCTGGTCCGGGAAAAATCACGTTTTTCCCGGTAATCTTTTAATCCCATGCGTCCTCCGGGTCACGATTGCCTGTGAACTTAAAACTCATCAGCTCAACAGCTTGCGAAAATGGATCGCCGTTTCCGGCCCCCTGGCCTCTTCCTCGTGCTTGAAAAACACAAAGGCGCTCTGCCATTGCTGGGCCCGGATTCTTTCCAGCCATTGGGCCACCGCGGCTTCAGTATAATCGGAGCGGCGGAGGCGCAGGTATCCCCATGATGCCGTGCTGATGATCTCACCTGCCGGACTCTCATCGGCATCCGCGATGCACAGGCTGCATCCCTTTTCCCGGAGCAGATCCAGAATTTCAGGATCAAGCCAGGTGGGGGCTGCGGAACTCAATGGCGCAGTGTCTGCCTGCGGGAATCTGCGCCAGGAAATCCTTAAGCCGAGTGCGGTCGGCACGAAAACTCCCGGGAAACTGAAAAAGGACCGGCCCCATTTTCCTGCCCAGTACTGCCAGGGTTTTGAAAAAATATTCCGTCTCCTCGCCCACATCCCGCAGCCGTTTCCGATGGGTTATGACCTGCGGGGCCTTGAGGGCGAAGGCAAAATCATCAGGAACCTGTGCCGCCCAGGAGGCAAGGACCTTCTCGGTGGACATGTGATAAAAGGTATAATTGATCTCGACCGCGCTGAGACGCTCCGCATAAAAGCCCAGCATTTCCTTGGCCGATATTTTTTCCGGGTAGAATATTCCCTTCCATTCCTTGTACCCGTAGCCGCTGGTGCCGACATGGATTTTCATATTGCCTCCTCCTTCTTTATCGCTACCCCACGCCCCTGCCGAAGGCATTATTAAAGCATTTTTTTATTGAGGCAATTTTAATGCCACCGCCTTTCCACTGTCCAGCGGCACAAGGTCTTGGAAGAGTCGCCGGGCCGAGAGGGCCAGGCACTTCTTTCCGGCCATGCCAATCAAGAACTTGTGCGTAAATAAGCTCTTCGTCTTGCATCGGACATTGCTTTTCGGCTAGATTTGTTTTAATCATAGACAGTGAGCTGCAGATGGAGAGGTGTCAGAGCGGCCGAATGAGCCGGACTCGAAATCCGGTGTGCCCGTGAGGGCACCGTGGGTTCAAATCCCACCCTCTCCGCCATGCGCAGTAAGGCCGCAGCATCCGGAGCTGCTGCTCCCCGCCCCTTCCTCCCCGTTGCCTGGCAATTTTCCGCAGGCATTGGCGAAACCGCCCTGTCACGCATATCATGGCCATCACCACGGCAAGTAATTTTTCAGGAGAAAGTCATTATGAAAGTGCTCGGCATATCCGGATCACCCATCAAGGACAGCAACACCGACCGCGCGGTCAAGATGGTCATGGAGGCCACCATGGCCGCCAAACAGTGGTTTTACAAGCTCAGCGATTATCAGATCAGCCCCTGCAACGCCTGCCTGGCCTGTGTGGAAAGCAACCGCTGCGTCATCGATGACGATGGGGTCATGCTGGCGGAAAAGGCCTTTAAGGCGGATGTCATTATTATCGGCGGCTATACCCCCTACTCCTCACTGGACAGCCGCACCAAGGCCTTCCTGGAACGCCTCTACCCCCTGCGGCACCGTCATGGCCTGATGACCGGCAAGCCAGGGGCCGCGGTTGTCACCTGCGCCATCCCGCCGGGCAGGCAGGACATGCCGCCAGCCTGCGAGAACGGCCTCCAGGCCATTCAGAACTATATGCTGGAAGAAGGGATGCGTTACGTGGGAGGGGTGTCCGTGCTGGGCAATGTCCCCTGCATCAAATGCAAGGGCGGTATCCAGTGCCAGGTCTCGGGACTGAAGATGATCCACGGCCCGGACGCCACGGTGGACAAGGTGGGCATCAATACCCTGGAGAACAACCCGGAAACCGTTGCCGCTCTGAAAAAACTTGGAGGGGATCTCGCGGCCGCCTGCTGCGCCGGCTAGGGTGCGTTGGCGGGAATTGCCATGGGCGGGATCCGGCCGGATTCTTTTACTTTTTTTGTAATTCCTTTTTTAATTTTGCCTCGATTTCGGCAAATTTCGCATTTCTCTTCCTGGCCAGCTCTTCCTGGAT
>JALNXE010000042.1 GCA_023230525.1 Desulfobulbaceae bacterium | reverse complement strand
GTCGGCCAGCATGCACCGCAGATTCCAAAGGGTGCAGGAGCAGTTTGAAACCCTCACCGAGTTTGCCCGCAGCACCCTGGGCAACATCCGCCTGATCAAGGCCTATACCCAGGAGGCCCCGCAAACCGTGCAGTTCGGCCGCATGGGCGAGGAGTACATCCGCAACAATCTCAAGGTGGCGGTGGTGCAGGGCGTCCTTTCCCCCTTTTCCGGCCTGGTGGCCAACAGCTGTCTGCTGCTGGTGCTGTTCTTCGGCGGCCGGCTGACCATCCAGGGGGTCATCACCGTGGGTGATTTCGTCGCCTTCTTCTCCTACCTGTTCATGCTGACCTGGCCGATGATGGCCCTGGGCTGGGTGGCGAACCTGTTCCAGCGGGGGGCCACCTCCCTGGGCCGCATTGACCGCATTCTGCAGGAGAAGCCGCTGCTTGAGGACCGGGCCGCAGGCCCCGCCCGGCCGACTTCCGCCGGCCACATCCGCCTGAACCATCTTACCTTTGTCTTCTCCGGCCAGACAACGCCCGCCATCGATGACGTGAGCCTGACCATCAAACCAGGCATCCTCGGCGTGGTGGGGAAAAGCGGGGCCGGCAAGTCGATCCTGTGCAGCATCCTCGCCCGCCTCTACCCGGTGGCGGACGGCGCCTATTTCCTGGACGGGGCGGACGTCAACACCCTGCCGCTGGCCGCGGTGCGGGGCAGCATCGCCTATGTGCCCCAGGACACCACCCTGTTTTCCGATACCATTCATTTCAATATCTCCCTGGGCCGGGAGAATGCCTCCAGCGCCGAGATCGAGGAGGTGGCCCGGGCCGCCTCCGTGCATGAGGAGATCATGGCCCTGCCCAAGGGCTACCAGACCAGGGTGGGGGAGCGCGGCGTCAAGCTTTCCGGCGGCCAGCGCCAGCGGATCGCCCTGGCCCGGGCCCTGCTGCTGGACCGGCCCATCATCATCATCGATGACGGCCTGTCCGCCGTGGATATGGAGACCGAACAGGCCATCATCCGTTCCATGGCCTCCTATCTGCGGAACCGGACCTGTATCGTGGTCTCCCACCGGGTGGCGCCGCTGGCCGACGCCGGGGAAATCCTGGTCATGGACCAGGGCCGCATCGCGGCCCGGGGCAACCATGCGTTTCTGTTTGCCAACAACCCCTTTTACGCCAAAATTTATACCTACCAGACCACGGTGGGGGGAAGACAAGGATAGGCGGCCATGCGCTACGGCTTTGGATATTTTGAAGAGGATCACCTGGGCCAGGTGGCGGACATCGGGCTGTGGCGGCGCATCATCGCCTACTCCCGGCCGCACTGGGGCAAGGTGGCCGGCGCCATTATCCTGTCCATGATCGTCATCGGCGCAAGTCTGGCCCTGCCCTACATGGTCCGCCTGGGCATCGACCGCTTTGTGGTCAACACCAGCCTGGAGAGTTCGGTGCGCATCAGCGGGATCGGCCGCCTGGCCGCGCTGTTCATCGGCGTCATCCTGGCCGGTTTTGCCGCCAATTTCTACCAGGTGTTCATCCTGGAATGGACTGGCCAGACCATCATGCACCAGATGCGGCAGCAGCTTTTCGGCCACATGCTGGGCCTGGACCTGGCCTTTTTCAACAACAATCCCAGCGGCAAACTGGTGACCCGGCTGACCAACGATATCCAGAACATGCACGAGATGTTCACCTCGGTTATTGTCACCCTGTTCAATGATTTCTTTCAACTGGCCGGCATCATGGCCATTCTCTTCTGGATGAACTGGCGGCTGGCCCTGATTCTGAGTTTGCTGCTGCCGCTGATCGTGGCCAGCATCGGCTGGTTCAGCCGCCTGGCCCGGGACGCCTTCCGCGCCATCCGCACCCAGCTCGCCCGGATCAATGCCTTTCTGCAGGAATCCCTGTCCGGCATCTCCATCATCCAGCTCTTTCTGCGGGAAAACGACACCCATAAAAAATTTGTCGAGCTGAGTAAGGCCTATCTGGATCAGAACCTTTACCAGATCAGGATCTTCGGCATCTTCATGCCGGCGGTGGAGGTGTTCAGCGCCCTGGCCACCGGCTGCATCATCTGGTACGGCGGCGGCGAGGTCATCCGTAAGCACATGACCCTGGGCGAGCTGGTGGCCTTTCTCTCCTACATGCGGCTGTTCTTCCAGCCGGTGCGCGAGCTTTCCCAGAAATACTCCATCGTCCAGTCCGCCATGGCCTCGGCGGAACGCATCTTCCAGCTGCTGGACACCCGGGGCACCCTGCCGTCCCCCGCGGAGGACAGGCAGCCGGACATCCGGGGCGCGGTGGATTTCCGCCAGGTGCGGTTCGGCTATGAGGCGGGCCAGCCCATCCTGCACGACCTCTCTTTTACCATCGCGCCCGGCCAGACCCTGGCCATTGTCGGCGCCACCGGCTCGGGCAAATCCACCATCGTCAATCTCCTGGAACGCTTTTATGACCCGGACGGCGGCGCCATCCTCGTCGACGGCCGGGACGTGCGTTCCTTCAACACCCGCTGGCTGCGGCAGCAGATCGGCCTGGTCATGCAAGATGTGTTCATCGTGCCCGGCACCATCAAAGACAATATCCTGCTGGACCGGGACATGGATGATGAGAAGCTGCAGGACATCATCGAGCGGGCCCAGCTCAGCACTCTGATCCGCCGGCTGCCCCAGGGGCTGGCCACCATCATCGGCGAGGGCGGCATGGATCTCTCCGCCGGCCAGAAGCAGCTGCTGGCCTTTGCCCGGGTGCTGGCCCGGGATCCCCGCATCCTCATCCTGGACGAAGCCACCTCAAGCGTGGACTCGGAGACCGAGATGCTCATCGACCGGGCCATTGATTCCACCCTGGCCAACCGTACCAGCATCGTCATTGCCCACCGCCTGTCCACCATCAAACGGGCCGGCCATATCCTGGTCATGGAGCTGGGCCGCATCGTCGAGGAGGGCAGTCATGACAATTTGATGGCCAAAGGGGGCATCTATCGCCGCCTGCAGGATCTGCAGCTTGCCGGCCAGGAGGGGAACGGGGTGGGGAATGGTTTGCAGTGAGAGGCGAGGGATTTTTTGATGAAACGGGAAAAAACCTATTTCGGCTTCCATAAAAACGTCGCCGTTGCCGGTCTCGCCAGTTTCTGCATGGATGTGAGTTCCGAGATGATTTACCCATTGGTCCCCCTTTTCCTCGCCAACGTGCTGGGGGTGAACAAATCCATGATCGGCCTGATCGAAGGGATTGCCGAGGCGACCGCGAGTCTTCTCAAGGTTTTCTCCGGCTGGTTCTCGGACCGGATCGGCAACCGCAAATGGCTTATGGCCGCAGGCTACGGCATCTCCACTTTAAGCAGGCCGCTGATCGCCATTGCTCCCGGCTGGCGGCTGATTCTTGCGTCACGCTTCGTGGACCGGCTGGGAAAGGGCATCCGCACGGCGCCGCGGGATGCCATCATCGCCGAGTCGGCGGAAAAAAGCCGGCTGGCCCGGGCCTTCAGTTTCCACCGGGCCATGGACACCATGGGGGCGGTGGCCGGGCCGGCCATTGCCCTTCTGCTCCTGCAGCTCTATAACAATAACTACCGGCTGGTCTTCTGGCTGTCCATGGTGCCGGGGGCGCTGGCCGTGTTTGTGATTATCCTCTTCATTAAGGAGAAAAAGCGGGAAGTGATCATTCATGCCGGACGGCACCGGCTCACCTGGCGTCACTTCGATTGGAAGGTTAGGTGTTTTATTCTCATCGCCACCCTCTTTGCCCTGGGGAACTCCAGCGACGCCTTCCTCATTCTCCGGGCGCAGCAGACCGGGATCGCCTCCGCGCTGATACCTGCGGTCTATCTGATCTTCAACCTCGTCTACTCGCTTTCCTCCATCCCGGCCGGGATGGCGGCGGACCGCTTCGGCAGGAAACGGATCATCCTCGCCGGCTTCCTGCTGTTCACCGGTCTTTATTACGGCTTTGGTTCCGTGGAGACACCGGGCGGCATCTGGCTGCTGTTTATTTTCTACGGCCTCTTCATGGGGCTCACGGAAGGAATCCAGAAGGCGTTTCTGGCCACCATCATCCCCCCGGAATTCAAGGCAACCGCCTTCGGCGTCTACGCCACCTTTGTCGGGCTCGCCACCTTTCCCGCGAGTCTCATCGCCGGCTGGCTCTGGGACCATGTTTCCCCAGCCGCCACCTTTTATTACGGCTCGGCAACGGCGGGGCTTTCTGCGCTGTTGTTCGCCGGGCTGATGCTGGCTATGGGGAAAACGGCCCCTTTGGCCAGATGAAGACCTGTTTCTGTCCTTTCTGCTGGCAGGAAATTGAAGAATCGGCAACCAGGTGCGCTCAGTGCAAGGCGGATATAACCCAAGCGCAAAAAAGAAATTTTGAGGAAAAACTGCTTAACGCCCTGGGTCATAAACTGCCTGATACCGTGGAGATGGCGGTCTGGATTCTTGGGGAGTTGCAAAGCGGCAAGGCGATCCCGCCGCTGACGGCTCTCCTGAAGCGGACGGAGAGTTACCAGCTCAAGTGCATGATACTTGATGCCCTTGACAAAATAGGCACGGATGTGGCTATATCCGCCATTCGTGAGACCTTTGCAAGGGAAACCGGCCTGGTCCGGAAAAAAGCAGGAAAGTTGCTGGAACACACGAATACGGAAACAAATAACGGGCATGGAGGGTAGCAATGCTTTATTCGACCGAAGTGGACAAAATGACCTGCGTGGCCAAGGGGCCGGATCACGGCCCGGCGCCGATTCCCCAGGAGGGCCGCTGGGTTCAGGCCAGGGAGATCAAGGATATCGCCGGTCTGACTCATGGCGTGGGTTGGTGCGCTCCCCAGCAGGGGGCCTGTAAGCTCACCCTGAATGTCAAGCAAGGCATTATCCAGGAGGCCCTTGTCGAAACCCTCGGCTGCTCGGGCATGACCCACTCGGCGGCCATGGCCGCGGAAATTCTGCCGGGAAAAACCATCCTGGAGGCGCTCAATACCGATCTGGTGTGCGACGCCATCAATACCGCCATGCGGGAGCTGTTTCTGCAGATCGTCTATGGTCGCTCCCAGACTGCCTTTTCCGAAGGGGGGCTGCCCATCGGCGCGGGGCTTGAGGATCTGGGCAAGGGGATGCGCAGCCAGATCGGGACCATGTACGGCACCATGGCCAAGGGGGTGCGCTACCTGGAGATGGCCGAGGGGTATGTTACGCGCCTGGCCCTGGACGGGGACAACGAGGTCATTGGTTATGAATTTGTCCACTTGGGCCGGATGATGGAGATGATCCGGCAGGGGACGGACGCTAATGAGGCCCTGGCCAAGTCAACCTCCACCTATGGCCGCTTCAATGAAGCGGCCCGCACCATCAACCCGCGACACGAATGAGAGGAGAAACAGGATATGGCTCTGTTTGAAGGATACGAACGCAGGATTGAGAAAATCACTGCCGTGCTGGCCCAATACGGCATCGCCTCCCTGGAGGAGGCCCGACGGGAGTGTGACGCCAAGGGCGTGGACGTGCATGGCATTGTCAGGGGCATCCAGCCGATCTGTTTTGAGAACGTCTGCTGGGCCTATATTCTCGGCGCTGCTATCGCCTTGAGCAAAGGCGAGACCAGGGCCGTGGATATCGCCCGCACCCTGGGCGAGGGTCTTCAGGCCTTCTGCATTCCCGGTTCGGTGGCGGAGGAGCGACGGGTGGGTATCGGCCATGGCAACCTGGCCTCCATGCTGTTGTCCGAGGAGACGAAATGCTTCGCCTTTCTGGCCGGCCACGAGTCTTTCGCTGCCGCCGAGGGCGCCATCGGCCTGGCCAGATCGGCCAATAAGGCCCGCGTCACACCGCTGCGG
Organism: Desulfobulbaceae bacterium; assembly: GCA_023230525.1. GTDB lineage: Bacteria > Desulfobacterota > Desulfobulbia > Desulfobulbales > SURF-16 > SURF-16. The sequence continues at coordinate 28,671 of JALNXE010000042.1, read as the reverse complement.
GTCATCCTGAACGGACTGGGCAAGGATGCCGCCCAGATCATCTCCCGCATCAACGGCTTCACCTATGTGCAGACGCGGTTCGATTACGCTGCCGGGGCGTTGCATGTCGTCCGGGAGAAGTCCTATTCCAGCGAGGAGAAGGCCAAGGTGCGCTGTTACGGCGCCGACGACGTCCGGGAGGGAGTGGCCATCAACCACTATGAGAGGGTGGATGTCTCCATCACCGGCAACTCCACCAATCCGACCCGCTTTCAACATCCCGTGGCCGGCACCTACAAGAAGGAGTGCCTGGAACAGGGCAAAAAATACTTTTCCGTGGCCTCGGGCGGGGGCACCGGACGTACCCTCCATCCTGACAACATGGCGGCCGGTCCGGCCTCTTACGGCATGACGGACACCATGGGCAGGATGCATTCCGACGTCCAGTTCGCCGGTTCGTCATCGGTCCCGGCCCACGTCGAGATGATGGGCTTTCTCGGGATGGGCAACAATCCCATGGTAGGAGCCTCCGTGGCGGTGGCGGTGGCGCTTGAAGGAGCATATTGAATTTCAGGGAAAAGGGGGCTTTTCATGTTTGAACTTGACATACCCGGTTTTGGCAATGTAGGGCTGCAACACCTGGTGACGGATTTCACCGGGACCCTCTCGGTTGACGGCAAGCTCGCGCCCGAGGCCAAATGGCGGCTGGACAAGGTAGCCGAATTCCTTGACGTGCATGTGTTGACGGCCGATACCTTCGGCAGGGCGGGCGCCGAACTGGCGGGAATAAATTGTGAAGTGCGGATTCTCGAGGGTAAAGACCATGATGTGCAGAAAGAGGCGTTCGTTCGCGAACTCGGCGCTGATACGGTAATCGCCTTGGGCAACGGTAAGAACGACCGGAAAATGCTGCGGACCGCGCGGATCGGCATCGCCGTTTGCCTTCAGGAAGGGTGCGCCACGGATGCAGTCCTGGCGTCGGATATCATGGTGGTCTCGATAGTCGATGCGCTGGATCTGCTCCTCAATCGGAAAAGACTGAAGGCAACGCTGCGGTTTTAGGAAACGATAAATTTCATTCGGATGGCGGACACATGATGAAAATATTTCTGGTAATGATCGGGGGCAGCCTGGGTGCGCTTTCCAGGTACGGGGTGGGACTCCTGGCCGTGAAACTCTTCGGCGGCAGGTTTCCGTGGGGCACACTCATTGTCAACCTCACCGGCTGTTTCCTTATCGGCCTTGCCTTTGCCCTGGCGGAAAGAGGCCTCGGCATCATGACTCCCAATGCCCGCCTTTTTTTTGTGACCGGCTATCTGGGGGCACTGACCACCTTTTCCACCTTTGCCATGGAAACGGTCAATTCCGTGCGTGCCGAAACGCATTTTGTCACGGTCGCTAATTTTTTTGCCAATAACCTCATCGGCGCGGCCCTGGTTTTTCTCGGCTTGTGGCTGGGCCGGTTGCGATAGGGAGGGCGGGTCATGCTGCAATACAAGCTCATCGAGATATTTACCAGCGAGGAAGCGAGGTGGCAGGGCAGGGCTCTCGCCGATGCCGTTGTGCAGTATATTCAATCCTTTAAAGCCGGGGCGCGCTGTCTGGTGACGCGGGGAGTGGCGGGATGCTACGAGAACGGAGAGATCGCCACCGGCAGAATTGAAATTCTTTCCTACAACATGCCGGTACGGATCACGATCATCGCCCCGGCGGCAGAAGTGGAGAGGCTCCTGCCGGGAATCGAGAAAATGGTTACGGACGGCATCGTGGCGGTTCATGATCTTGTGGCCGTTGCGCACAAAACGCGAAGTTCGATCTTCCCCAGGCACATCCGGGTGCGGGATGTCATGACTTTCCCGCCAAAGAAGGTCTCAACGGCAACCCCCCTTGACGAGGTGGTCCGCCTGCTGCTCTCTTCCGTCTTTACCGGCGTTCCGGTGGTCGATGAAGCGATGCGGCCGGTGGGGGTCATTTCCCAGGGGGACTTGATCTACAAGGCGGGCATGCCCATGCGGCTCGGTCTGCTGGCCGTAGCGAGCAACGGTACCCTGACTGCTGTCCTGGCGGCGCTTGCCGGCAAAAAGGCGGAGGAAGCCATGACCCGGCCGGCGATCTGTATCGGGGAAGACGACCTTGCGGTGGAGGCCGTGGAGCGGATGCTCGAAAAACAGGTGAAACGTCTGCCGGTTGTTGATGCGGCCGGCAGGTTGGTCGGCATGCTTTCGCGCATTGACATATTTCGCACCATCATGAAGGAGGCGCCGGACTGGAAGAGTTTCCAGAGGCAGCGCATCGAAGTGGACAACCTCCGCCTGGTCTCGGACATCATGCGCAGGGATACGCTGACGGCACGGCCGGAGACCTCGGTTGAGGAAGTTATCCAGATGATCGACGCCAACGACATCCAGCGGGTGGCGGTGGTGGACGGGGACGGCCGTTTTCTGGGGCTGATCTTTGACCGGGATCTGCTGATCGCCTTCTCCCCCGCCCATTACGAGGGCATCTGGAATTATTTCGTGAGTAAAATCCCCTTTACGGAACGCGGCAGGAAATACCGCGAGTTCCGTGATCTGCTGCGGGCCAGGACCGCCGCCGAGGTCATGCAGACGGACATGGTCACCATCGGGGAAACCGCCACCCTGGACGAGGCCATCAGGCTCATGACCGAAAGAGGCTTCAAACGCCTGCCGGTGCTCGATGCCCAGGGGAGGTTCCGGGGCATGATCAGCCGCGATTCCTTGTTGCGCACCGGGTTTGATAAGGGAGAAAAACTTTCGTCTCCGCAGCCGGGTTGAGATGCTGCAATAAGTCGGAGAAAATATTCAACAAACCTTCGAAACGGATGGCAGTTCGCGAACACCATTATGAACAGATTCCTTATTCAATCTTTTTGCTCGACGATTATTTTTCTCCTGCTTGGTGCCATGCTCTCCGGTTGCGCATCGCTAATGGGACCGCACTACCTGATGCCGGAAGTCAGGGGCAAAGTCCTTGATATGGAGACCAATAAGCCGGTAAAGGGCGCGGTGGCCCTGGCTGTCTATCGCGGCAGCTCCAGTTCGGTTGCCGGCTCCGGTGATTTTGCCGGTGACGCCCAGGAGGCAACCACCGACTCCCATGGAGAATTCCTGATTCCCGAGACAAAAATCTCTCATCAAGGCGATTACGGCAAGTTATCGCTCAGTTATCTGTATATTCTCACCCCGGATCATTTCCCGGAGAAAATTCCCGCAGTCAGTGACCAGCCAATAAAACTGAAGAAGATAACCCATTACCTGCATTACCGGAAATTGCCGGAATTTGCCCTGGAGGTGCCGGGGCAGAATTCCATGACCTCCGCGGGTTACAAGGGCTGGCTGCAGGCTGTTCAGTCGCCCCGCCTCTCCCAAGCCTCTGCCGCCGGCGTTTTTTTGCAGGACCCGAAACGGCAATTCAGTAAGGTCTTCTGGCAGGGCGGGTATTACGATGAAGACCAGGCCATGGGCGGCAGCTTTATTTATGCCTTTGATGAAAAGAGTCAGCAATGGTCGGCCCTGGATTGCACCGGGAAAAGCGCGCCGGTTGCTCAATTTGCTTTGCCGAATTGGGAGGCCATGTTCAGCAGCCCCTCAGGCCCCCCCATCTTTGCCGGCAAAGACCTCATCCTCATCCCGCCGGACAGAAACCGGCAAAAAAACGGGGCAGATGATCATGTTGCCCGCATCACCCCTGCCCATGGCGGCATCTCTGCCATAACCGGTGATATTCAGCGGTTTTACACCATTGAAGGAAACGGCATATATTTTTGCGTATATGCGCTGAAACCAGGGGAAAATGCCCAGGGGGAGAAGGCGTATTCCCCCAAAACCATCAGCCGGGGCGAGATTTCCATTTTCAGCGACGAGACGTCAAGTGCCCTGCCGACCCTGGAATTTGTTTCCACCATCCGCCTGCACGACACGCCTTATGCGATCTTATGTACAAAATCAGCGGATTACTGGCGCATCTATCTCTGCCGGGAAAATATGGATGATTATTTCTTTGAGCCGATACTTGTTTTCCCGGCAGAAAAGGAAATTACGGCAATTACCAGCTCAGGAGCGGACGGCGCCATCTTTATCGCTTTCAAAAATGAGGGGATAAGAAAATACTCCGCCAAAGAAAAATCCGCCCATTTGGGGGAGATCTTCGTGGCAGACGATACCTTTTCGGCTAACGCAAAACATGTCAGCTTCCCGGAGATCGTGTCAATGACCGTTGGCAACAATAATTTAACCGGCAGCGCTCTCTATGCGGCAACCAGCAGTGGCGTTATTTACCGTCTGGCGGCAGACGGCACGCCGGACTATCTGGCAAAATTTGAAGGGCACCTGTATTAAGCGGTGAGGCGGGGTGGGCATAAAACCGGCCCCTGGCAGCTCAGGCCAGGTCGTGGCCGGTGGTGGTCATCACCAGTTTGCCGTGTTTGACCCCTTTGACGCCGATCAGCTCATCGGCGATCTGTTTGACTTCCCTGGCTGCCCCGCGCACGACCAGGACCTCCAGGCAGTTATGGGCGTCCAGGTGGACGTGCAGGGAGGAGATGATGCGGTCGTGATGGGAGTGCTGCTGTTCCGTCAGCTTGTCGGAGAGATCCCGCACGTGGTGGTTGTAAATGAGGGTGACGGTGCCGATGGCCTCTTCCGTGGATTCGTTCTTGTTCTCCACCAATGATGCCCGGATGAGGTCGCGGATCGCCTCTGAGCGGTTGGTGTATCTTTTCTGTTCAATGAGCTGATCAAAATCGATCAGCAGTTTCTCATCAAGCGAAATCCCGAATCTGACTGTTTTTCCCATGCCGCTCCCTCTCTGCTGCAATTTTTCATGGCGTACTTTCGCCCAATACTACCTGATTCCCCGGGAAAAATAAACGAATTCCCCCTGGTTAACGGGGCGCAAGGGCCATTTCGCTGTTTGGGGTATTGCCGGGCTGCCGGCAGAAAAGATGTTGACACACGAATCATATTATCGTATCTAATAGGTGTTACGTTTGTTAAAATTTATAACACGAAAGCACTGTTTACGGTATTTCCTGTTCCAGGAGGACGAGCCATGCATATGGCAGATGCGCTTTTATCCCCGGCCGTTGGCGGGACCATGTGGGGGGTTGCCGCCGGGACCATCGCCTACAGTTCCATGAAGGTGAAAAAGGAGCTTGATGAACGCAAGATCCCGCTCATGGGGGTGCTCGGGGCCTTTATCTTTGCCGCCCAGATGATCAATTTCACCATTCCGGCCACCGGTTCCAGCGGGCATCTCGGCGGCGGGCTGCTGCTGGCGATCCTGCTTGGGCCCCATGCCGCCTTTCTCACCATCGCCTCGGTGCTGGTGGTGCAGTCGCTGTTTTTTGCCGACGGCGGCATCCTGGCCCTGGGCTGTAATATCTTTAATCTCGGCTTTTTTCCGGCCTTTATCGCCTATCCCTTTATCTACCGCGGGATTGCCGGTGGGGAGCCGGGCAAGGCCAGGCTCACCGCAGCCGCCCTGATCGCCGCAGTGGCCGGCCTGCAGCTGGGGGCCTTTTCCGTGGTGCTGGAAACCGTGGCCTCGGGCATTTCCTCCCTGCCTTTCTCCGCCTTTGTCATGCTCATGCAGCCGATCCACCTGGCCATCGGGATTGTCGAAGGCCTGGTGACCGCCTCGGTGGTTTCCTTTGTGGCGGCCGCCAGACCGGAGATTATCTCCGCCGCGGCGCCCGGTTCTCTCGCCGGCGTCCCGTTGCGCAACACCATTTTGGCTTTCCTGGTTGCCGCCCTGCTCACCGGGGGAGTTTTTTCCTGGTTCGCCTCGGAAAAACCGGACGGCCTGGAATGGGCCATTGCCGGGGTGACCGGTTCCGAGGAGGTAACCGGCACGGAGGATGCCCTCCACACCATGCTGGCCAGCCTGCAGGAAAAAATCGCCCTGCTGCCCGGCTATGCCTTCCGGGAGACCGGGGGGGCGGATGATAAATGGGCAGAACTCGGCCATCCGGCCATGGCGCCTGAAGACAGCGGCAGGATCGGCACCAGTATGGCCGGGGCCATCGGTGCGGCAATCAGCCTCATGCTGGCATTCGGCATCGGTTTTGCTCTCAAGCGGCAGCTTGTGGGGGAAAAGTGAGAAGTAAAAAGTGAGGAGTGAGGAGAAAAAGCAAGAGATTCTCCCGACCTACTCTAACTCCTGACTCCTGACTCCTCACTCCTCACTCACCATGCGATCCATTGACGGAGCAATACTCGATCTCAAAAGGCTGGATCTGCTGGCAACAGGAGATTCGCTCATTCATCGCCTGGATGCCCGGGCCAAGGTGCTGACCACCCTGGTCTTCATCATCAGCGTCGTATCGTTTGACCGCTATGAATTCACCGCCCTGTTCCCCTTTTTCCTTTATCCCGTGGTGACCGCCTCGCTGGCCAATCTGCCGGGGGGCTATATCGTCAGAAAGATCGGCCTGGTGATCCCCTTTGCCCTGGTGGTGGGCGTGCTGAACCCGCTGTTTGACCGGGAGGTGCTGGTCCGGCTCGGCCCGCTGGCCGTCACCGGCGGCTGGATCTCCTGCGCCTCCATCATCATCCGCAGCGTGCTCACCGTGGGTGCCGCCGTTATCCTGGTGGGAGTGACCGGCTTTCTCGCCGTTTGCCAGGCCCTGGAAAAGCTGGGCACGCCCCGAACCTTCACCGTGCAGCTGCTGTTTCTCTATCGTTATATCTTCGTGCTCACCGAGGAAGGGGCCAGGGCCTCCCGGGCCCGGGAGCTCCGCTCCTGCGGCAGGAAAGGGCTGGGCCTGGCCAGCTTCGGTTCGCTCATCGGCCATCTGCTGATCCGCACCTGGCTGCGGGCCGAGCGCATCCATATGGCCATGCTGGCCCGGGGCTTCACCGGTGAATTCCACTCCCGCCAGGTCTCGGCTTTCGGCTGGCGCGAGCTGGGCTATGTGGCGGGCTGGTCAATCCTGTTTGTCGCGCTCCGCCTGGAAAATGGCGCCCAGTGGCTGGGCCGCCTGGTTACGGGGCTTCTCTCATGAGCCATCATATTGTGGCGGTCAAACATCTGCAGCATGTCTACGCGGACGGCACGGTTGCCCTGCAGGATGTGAACTTCACCATCCACCACGGCGAGTCGGTGGCCATCATCGGCGCCAACGGGGCCGGCAAATCAACCCTGCTGCTGCATCTCAACGGTTATCTGACCCCCACCGCCGGGGAGATCCGCATCGGTGATTTCCCGCTGACCAAGCAAACCCTGCCGGAAATCCGGCGCACGGTGGGCATGGTTTTCCAGGACCCGGACGACCAGCTCTTCATGCCCACGGTTTTTGATGACGTGGCCTTCGGCCCGTTCAATCTGGGGCTGCCGTCGGATGAGGTCAGGCAGCGGGTCAGGGAGGTGCTCGAACAGGTAGGGGCGGCCCATCTGATGGAAAAGCCCCCCTATCACCTCTCCGGCGGGGAGAAAAAACGGGTGGCCATTGCCACGGTGCTCTCCATGTCCCCGGACATCCTGGTCATGGATGAGCCGACCAGCGGCCTCGATCCCTTTGCCCGGCGGCAGCTTATCGGCCTGCTGAAGAATTTCCGGCACACCAGGATCTTCACCAGCCATGATCTGGACATGGTGCTTGAGCTCTGCGAGCGGACCATTATCCTGCACCAGGGGGTGGTCAAGGCTGACGGTCCCACCCCGGAGATCTTCGGCGATGAGGCCCTGCTGGCCCAGTGCCGGTTGGAAAAACCGCTTTCCATGCAGGGCTGCCCGATGTGCGGCCAGGGCCGGCGGGAGCAGCGCAATGCCGGACGCAAAGGATCCGGAGGAGTGAACGATTCGTAAATTATTGAGCCATTGATGGCATGAAGGTGAACATAAATTATAAGAGAGGGGGAGATGAAAAAAAGTATCAGTATCGCGGCAATGGGGTTATTTGCCAGTGTGTCCACCGGCTGGGCAGCCGACAGCGCCACCCTGGAAAAAAAGGTGGAGGAGCTGACCCAACAGAATCAGATGCTGCTTGAGCGGGTGGTTGCGCTGGAGAAACTGCTGGTGGGCCGGGAGCAACCGGCAGTGGTCCAGGGGTTGGCGGAAAAGCCGGAAAACCGGGAGGGAAAAGAAAGCGTGGAGCAGCGCCTGCAGCAGATTGAAACCAGCCTGGCGGGTAGCCAGGAGGCGGCTGCCGCCGCCGGGGAGCCAACCCTGCTGCAGAGCATCAATGATCATGTTGACCTGAAGGGACTGGTTGAGGTGGAGGCCACCGCTGCAGAGGATTTTCACGGCGGTGACACCAGCGACATTACCCTGGCCACCGTGGAGGTGGGGCTGGACGCCCGGATTTCCGACTGGTCCCAAGCCCATCTGCTGCTGCTCTACGAGGAGGGCGAGGAGGATGATCATCTGATCGTCGATGAGGGGACAGTCAGCTTCGGCAATCTGGAAAGCTTCCCGGCCTATCTCACCGTAGGCAAGATGTATCTGCCCTTTGGCTCCTACACCACCAATCTGATCTCCGACCCCCTGCCCCTGGAGCTTGGCGAAATCAATGATTCCGCCGTGCTGGCCGGCTTTCAGAGTTCCGGTTTTTACGGGGCGCTTTATGCATTTAACGGCCATCTCAGTGAAAGGGGCGAGGACGACAAGATTGATGACTGGGGCGCCAGCCTGGGGTATGCCCTTGAGAGTGATGGGTTCTCCGTGGATGCCGGGCTTGACTGGCTGAACAACATCGGCGACACGGAAGAGCTGGGGGACTATGTGGAGGACAATACCGGCGCAGGCGAGATTGCTGATTATGTGGAGGGTGTGGCCGCCCATCTGCTTTTGCAGTACGGGCCTTTTGATTTTGTGGCCGAATATGTCCGGGCCCTGGATGAGTTCGGGGTGGATGAGCTGGCGTTTGCCGGGTCCGGCGCCGAGCCCGAGGCGTGGAGTCTTGAAGCGGGCCTGACCTTTGATTTTTTGGACCGGCAGACGATTTTTTCGCTGGCCTGGCAGGGAACGGACGAGGCGCGGGCTTTAAACCTGCCAGAGGACCGTTATGGGGCGGCGATCAGAATGCTGGTCCTCAAAAACACCAGCCTGTCGCTGGAATACCTGCATGATGTGGATTATGACAAGGCAGAAGGCGGCACGGGCAATGATGCCGATTCCGCCACCATGCAGGTGGCTGTGGAATTTTAGGAAGTGAGGAGTGAAAAGTAGGGGCGGTTCGCGAACCGCCCCGGGAGTGAGTAGGGGCTGGCCTTGTGCCTGCCCTTCTCACTCAAAAAATTCCCAGATATAGCGCAGGGCCGGCACCAGGATGCAGAAGACCAGGATCCACTTGATGACCCTGGCCGGCACGAATTTCTGCAGTCTGGCCCCGCAGTACATGCCGGCAAAACCCCCTGACCCGAACAAAAAGCCCAGCAGCCAGTCAGGGGCAATGGCCATGCCGGGATGAAAGGGGGCGATCATCTGGTAAAATGCCACCCCGGCCACCGAGGTGACAAAGGTGCCCATGAGCGCCGCGCCGGCCACGGTATAAACCGGCAGGCCGAAAAAGCTGACGAAAAACGGGGCGATGATGGCCCCGCCGCCGATGCCGTAGACCCCGCCGACAATGCCGACAATGAAACTCAAGGCCATGATGCCCATGGCGTTGATATCAAAGGTCTGGCCGTAGAATTCGTAGACAATGCGGGTCAGGGAAAATTTCCTGACCGCGACCCGGGGCAGCTCTTCCTTGCCTGATGCGGAGCGGGCGATATTGCGCTGCTGATACTCCCGCACCACCTTCTGGAACTGCTCTTCCGCCGAGGCCTTGCCTCCCTGGCCCTGTTTTTTTTTGACGAGATCGCGCAGCAGCCGGCCGCCGATATAGAGCAGCACCAGTCCGGCAAACAGTTTGAAGTTCTGCGGATTCGGCAGGTAGCTGATGCGCAGCACCGCGCCGATCAGCACGCCGGGCAAGGTGCCGATAATGACCACCCAGGTAAGGGGCCAGACCATGCGGCCCTCCCGGATATAGCGGTAGACCCCGCTGGGGATGGCCACGATATTGAACACCTGGTTGGTGGCGGAGACCGACGGGCTGGTGAAGCCCAGGACGCTGACCTGAAAGGGCAGCAGGAGAAAGGCGCCGGACACCCCGCCCATGGAGGTGAAAAAGGAGATGCTGAAGGCGACAAGGGGGGGAAGCCAGGGTGAGACTTCGATGCCGGCGATGGGAAAATACATACGGTACCTCCTGAGGTGGGGTGGGACGTCAGGATAACAGACACCATAATTATAAAATTCGTGTCAGTAACCCTACCTTGCTCCCCGGGCCACTGTCAATGATTTTTCTTCTGCCCCGCTCTTTTTTTATTGGGCCTGATTGGAGATTGCAGTTATGGGGTTGGGCGTGTAAAATTCAGGGGCCGGAAAAGACCGGCTCACTACTTTGCCAAGCATTGCGGGACAGAATATGAAAGAAGGTAATGATCCGGTTGCGGATCTGCTGGCACAATTCGAGACCGACTCCCTGCGGGGCCGGTTCAACCCGGCGGGTATCTTTTCCGTGCCCAAAGAGGTCAAGTGTCTGGACACGGCCCAGCTGGCGGAGCTGGAAAACGCCTTCCGGCAGTGGGTGGATGAGTCGGCGCGCAGCGATGTCCGCGCCTCACGAAGGCGGATTCTCCTGATTTTTCTGCTGATCCGTTACTCGGGCGGCCGGCTCAATGAGATTCTGACCTTGCGCGAGCAAAGTGATATCGACTGGGAAAATGAATTCATCCGGCTGGGCAGAACGGAAAACGGGGAGAGCGGCGGCGGGCGGGAGGTGCAGATTCCTGCCCAGGTCTGCCAAGAGCTGAAGGCCTTTATGGGTGATGCCGCTCCGGGGTCCCCCGGAACCCTCTTTCAGGTTGATCCCGGCCATGTGCGGCGCAAATTTTATGAGCGGGCCAGGTCCTGCGGTCTGCCGTCTGATCTGGTCAACCCGAACGCCATCAGGCGCTCCCGGGCCATTGAACTGTTGCGCAGCAATGTGCCGCTGCCAATGGTGCAGAAGCTCCTCGGCCACTCGACGGCCAATCTCACCGCAGCCTATGTGGATTTCTCGGACCAGGACATGCGGCCGGTCATCCAGCATTTTCTCGATAAAGAAAGCCGGAGAAAAACCAGCGCCCGGAATACCTTTTTCGGCAAGATTACCCGGATTAAGCAGGGGGATATCCAGGCAAGCGTGGAACTGGTCACCTTGGGCGGCGACACCCTGCAGACCATCATCACCAATGACAGTCTTGAGCGGCTTGGGCTCAAGCCGGATTCCTTTGTAACGGCCGAGGTCAAGGCCCCCTGGGTGATTATCGCCAGGGATAATGTCCAGCCGGTGTGCAGCGCGGAAAACCGGTTCCAGGGCATGGTTTCCCGCATCAGCAGGGGCAGGATCACCACCGAGTTCGTGGTCCGCATCGCCGACGGCACGGAGCTCTGCACCATCGTCACCAGGGAAAGCGACAGGCTGCTCGGCATCCGGGAAAACGATACGGTATGGGTTTTCTTTAATGCCTATGCCGTGATTCTCAATATCAATTAGAGTTGTCCCCGGATAATCAGGGCGCGAATTCTTGCAGTTTCTTTGACGCGGGGTAAACGGAATTGATCATGGACAGAATATTCAACGGCGCGACCGGCATTTTTGATCCCCTGCACAATTTTTGGGAAAACAACGCAACCCAGCGTGCGGTGGCAGGCATTCTGGTGCTGATCTTCCTGCTTGCCCTGGCCGCCATTGAACTCAACCGCCGGCAATTTTTCCCTCCGCCCTTATCCGCCTCCATTCCCGTGACCCATTATATGGCGATCAACCTGGCCTTCACCCTGGTGCTCATCATGGAGGTTGTCAGCCTGATTTTTACCCTGCCCTGTTCCATTTCCAGAGCCCTGGGTAAACAGTTTGAAATACTGGCGCTGATTTTTCTGCGCAGCTCTTTCAAGGAACTGACCGTATTACCTGAACCGATTGAAATTGCGGGCCATATTGATGTGCTGTGGCGCATACTTTCCGGCGGAGGCGGAGCCATTGTTATCTTCGCCCTGCTCGGGGTGTATGCCAAGATGCTGAGGAAGGCGGAAGACAAACATATGTCCGGCATCAACCTTTACAGTTTTGTCGCCTCCAAAAAAATAGTGGCGCTGCTCATGCTGGCCATTTTTCTGGGCATGGGGGTTTATAATGCGGGGTTAATGCTCAGCGGCATCGAGGACTTTGCCTTTTTCCACCGGTTTTATACGGTGCTCATTTTTTGTGACATCCTGCTGGTGTTGATCTCCCAATGTTTCCAGCCAGGATTTCGGGCGGTGTTCCGTAACTCGGGCTATGCGCTGGCTACTCTGCTCATTCGGCTTGCGCTGACCGCTCCGCCGTTTTTCAACGTGCTGATCGGGGTGGTTGCCGCTGTCTTTGCCCTGTTTCTGACCCTGGTCTATGATAAGTTTTACACCTCCGGCAGAGTTTAAGATTTTTTTGTGCCTGTGGGTGATGAGTTTGCGCAATACAGCGGCGGCTGTTCTCTCAGCGCCGCCTGCAGCTGCCTTACAACTTTTTTCATTTTTTTCTTGCACAATTGATGCTTTTAGCTTTATTAATTTTTATATAAAGTCATGAAACTGGAAATCTTTCTTGACAAAATATATACCACAATGTGATATAAAATTGTGGTTGTTATAATGCAGAGAGGACGAGTTGGCGTGAACTGACTGAAGCCTGGCAGCGGGCTTAATTAAAGATCAATTGCACAGAGGGGGTAGCGGAAATGAAAAGGGGAATAACTGGTTTGCTGATTGGCGGGCTGTTCGTATTGGGGGATATGTCCCCGGCTCTGGCCGGTCCTCCCTTGACCAACGTTGAGGGAGTTGGCGGTGTTGCCCTGAATCCCCTTGCCTATGTCGCCAACCCCATCGGCAAGGATGAGGCCGGCTTGTTCGGCAGCACGGTGGTCAGCAAACCAAACGTTGGCGCCTGGCATATCAGTCTGCCGGAAAGCGACATTGACTGGAATGCGGCAGGCATCAATATCAGTTTTTTAAACCGGATTGAGATCGGCTACAGCCACGAGTCGGTGGACATTGATGCCCTTAACGACACCGTTGACAAGGACAATGTCTCCGCCAAGGCGAATCTGCTGCCTGAGGGTAGTTTCGATATGGCGTATCTGCCGGCGATTTCCGTGGGCGTTATCCACAAGAGCACCAATTTTCATGACCTGGTCAAGGCCGGTGTGCTGGATGACAACAGTGGCGAGGACTATTATGTGGTGGCGACCAAAACGCTGACCAATCTGCCGGTCCCGGTGATTTTAAATGCCGGCGTGCTTTCCACCAAGGGATATGTCCGGGGTGTGCTCGGTTTCGGCGAGGACCGGGATGAGGCCTTTTTCTGCAACATCGAAACCATTCCGATTGCAAATATCATTCTGGGGTGGGAATATGCCGAGGGAACCGAGGTTGACCAGTATGTCAAAACCCATTCCATGTGGGAGGCCCATGTTGCCTGGATGCTGAACGATTTCACCCTGGTGGCCTCCTATGCCGACACCGGCGATGAAAATCTCTATTCGGATCGCGCTGTGGCTAATTCCTTTGGCGAGGGCTGGGTTATCTCCGCCCAGTATGCCTTCTAGGCAGGGCGTCTGGTAATTTGCCCGGCTAATTGCTAAGGGTTGCCGCCTTGGCCCCGACGGGGGGCGGCAACCTCAAATGATTGCCGGTAGGAACAGCGGCGGCAGAGCTGCTCCACCACCAGTCTGCCGGAAAAGCCCTGGCGGATCATGGTGGCCCGGGGGCCGGCCAGGATTTCGGCAAGGGGCCGGCTCAGGATATTGCCCAGCTTGATATCCGCCTCGGCATCAAGACAGCAGGGCACCACGGTGCCATCCACCAGGATGGCCACATGGTCCCGCAGACCCCGGCAGAAGCCCCGGCCGCCCAAGTCGGCTTCAGCCCCATGGGGCCAGGTGAAGCGCTGGTTCTGGCTGAGAAACACCCGGGGAGCCAGGGTGATGCCGTGGCCCGGCGTCAGTTCGTCGGCGATGCGGCAGGGCAGGGCAAAAAAGGCTTCGAGCTGTTCCAGGATGTCATCATTGCGGCGGCGGTCCGTGCCGTCTTTCTCCTTGGCCATATTCCAGAGGCGCAGGCTGATAAACAGCGGTGTCGCAGCGATGGCCTCCCCCACAAATGAAAAAATGCCGGCCAGGTAATCCTGCATATTCATGCCGGTTCTGTTTTGCCGGTCGGCGATACTGTGCAGCGAGATGTTGATCTGCCGCAGGCAAGGGCTGGCAAGCAGCACAGGCTGCAGCCGGGTCAGCAGGGTGCCGTTGGTGGTCAGGTTCACCCGCAGTCCCTGCTGGTGGCAGATGCCGAGCAGCTCATCCAGCCGGGGGTGCAGCAGCGGCTCTCCCAGCACATGCAGGGCGAGATAATCGGTGTGGTCTCTGATCTGCCGGACAACATCGGCAAAGACTGCCTGGCTCATAAAGGCCTTTGGTCTGTTGCTTTGATGGCAGAAGCTGCAGGAGAGATTGCAGTGGTTGGTGATTTCGATGTAGATTTTCTTGAATTTTTTCAAGGAGCGGCAAGCCTTCAGTCCGGCAGGGGTAACAAGACGCAGGCATCGCTGCTTCACCCTGCCGGCCGATTTCCCGTTAATTAGCGCAGCTTATTTGGCAAGGGCTGCCCCTTCTTCAGGCTTGGCTGGCATATCCGGCGTGGTGGTCATATCCTGGATGATTTTTTTCGGCAACCGGGCAAAGCCGCTGATCAGAGAAATGATCACTGCCGATACATAGGGGATCGATTGCACCAGCAGCACGATAATCCATACCAGCAGATCCGGGGAGTCGATCAGCTGCGTCAGCTTGACACTGTAAGCGGCAGACCAGAGGGCGGTCATGACCAGAAATTCCTCGCGGGCCGACATCAGGGCCCGCAGCACGGCATGGGCGCTGGCCATTTTCGGGGTGCGGAAGAACGGTTTATTCTTGGTGGCAAAACCGTTCATGATGGCCTTGGAGATGGTATGGGACAGGGAGAGGCCAGCCAGGGACGCGGCAAAGGTCTGGGCGATGGTGGCGTTCACCCTGCTGCGATAGAGATAGAACATCTTGGCCAGTTTGAAGATGAACAGGGTCAGCGGCATGGCGGAGAGCAGCAGCAGCGGCGGGTCCACCAGGCGAGGGAAGAGTATCATGGCCAGCGACCAGTAAATCGCGGCCAGGGTGAACAGCAGGTTCAGGCTGTCAGCCATCCAGGGCAGCCAGCCGGCGATAAAGTGGTAGCGCTGGCCGACGGTGAGGTTGGTTTTGCCGCCAAACAGGGCCCCGGCATGATGCCGCATGATCTGAACCGCGCCGTAAGCCCAGCGGAAACGTTGCTTCTTGAAGTCGATAAAGGTGTCGGGCATTACCCCCCGTCCGTAACTGTCGGCAATATAGGCGGCCTCATATCCTTTCTCGAATATCTTCAGGCCCAGTTCGGCATCTTCGGTGATGCACCACTCCGCCCAGCCCCCCACTTCCTCCAGGACTGATCTGCGCACCATGGTCATGGTGCCGTGCTGGATGATGGCATTGCGCTCATTGCGGGTCACCATGCCGATATAAAAGAATCCCCTGTACTCGGCATAACACATGGCCTTGAAAAGGCTTTCGCTGTCATCCCGGTAGTCCTGCGGGGCCTGGACGATGGCGGTTTTGGGATTGCTGAACTGGGGGGTGAGATCCCGCAGCCAGTTCGGGGTAACCATGTAGTCGCTGTCAATGACCGCCACGACTTCCGCCTCGGGGGCGGTATGGGCCAAGGCAAAATTGAGGGCACCTGCCTTGAAACCGGACAGGGGATCGACATGGAAAAATCGGAAACGGGAACCGAGCTTAGCGCAATGGGCCTCAACCGGCTGCCAGACGGCGGGGTCCTTGGTGTTGTTATCAACGACAATTACCTCATAATGGGGATAGTCGAGGTTTGCCAGGGCGTCCAGCGTCTCTTTCAGCATCTCAGGCGGTTCATTGTAAGCCGGTACGTGGACCGAAACCATGGGCAGCAGGTCGTCCGCCAGCTCAACCCGCTGGAACTGGCGGCGCCGGGTTGCCGCCCAAGTCGCTTCGGCCCATTCATGGGCCTCGGCCAGCAGCACCACGGTGACGCCGATCATGCCGATAATCATCAGCATGCCGATCAGGATGGTGGCCACGCTGAGATACTGGCGGGAATAACTGTAGACAATCCACACCGCCCCGCTGGCGGCGGTAAAGGCTATGGTGGCGAGAAAACTTCTTCCCCGGGTGCTCAGGGTTTTGCTGTCGATGAGGAGAAAGGCGAAGGTAATCAGGGCGATGCCGATGGATATGCCGGCCAGCAGACGCCATTCCGGAATTTCAACAATGGGTTCGGAAAAGGCGAACTTGGGCTGCCGGTAGACATCGTAAACCCCCCAGTAGGCGCCGACCGAGCCTTCGGATACCTTTTTCCAGGGCTGGTCAAAGGCCTCCATCACATAATAGATATACTGTTCCTTGGCTGCCCGGTCCAGAAAGCGGCGCAGGAAGGTCGCCTCGTTGGCTGTAGAGGCCACCGCCGAATGACGGGTGCGGCCGTTGCTGGGCCAGCCCACCTCACCGATGATAATCTCTTTATCCGGAAAAGAGGCTTTGAGGAGATTGACGTGGTCGACTACATAATCAACCGCCCGGTCCATCTCCACCCCTTCCCAGTAGGGCAGCATGTGCACGGCAATGAAGTCTGCGTGATTGGCAAGGTCCTTGTTGTTGAACCACACATGCCAGGGCTCGGCAGTGCTCACCGGCATATCCAGCGCCTCGCGGACCCTGTCCAGGTAACCGGAGAGCTGCTCGATGGTGAGGTCGCCCCGCAGGACCGCCTCGTTGCCGACAATGACCCGCACCACGTTGCGGTAATTTTCCCGGGCCACGCTGATGAGCTTTTCGATCTCCCGCTCGTTTTTTTCCAGGTCCTTGTCAAGCCAGGCCCCGAGAGTCACATTGAGTCCATGCTTGCGGGCCAGTTCCGGGATCTTTGCCAGGCTTCCTTCCATGGTGTAGGAGCGGACGGCATAGGTCTTATCTGCCAGCAGGGCAAGATCGCTATCGATCTCCTCCTCGGTGGGCAGAACGTGAGTGATGGCGCTCTGGCCTTCACGCATGGGGGAAAAAGAAAACCCCTGGATACGATCCGGCCAGGGGGGCTCGGTTTCCGGTTGGTTTAAAAAGGCCCAGAAACTGATGCAGATAACAGCAATGGCAATGCTGATAAGGATATTGGCTCTATTCATAGTGCTTTTCGCTGGATAAATGGGAGGCTGCTTGCAGCAAACCAAAAACAACCTCTAATACTACCCAATTTTTATGGAATTTGATAGTATAATTTGCAGACAGCCCAAAGAGGGTCCCCAAGGTCTGGTTTTTCTTGGCCGGGCAGTTCAGTTCAAGGCGTTTCTGCCAGCCCTGGCGCCCAATATCACCAATAAAATTGTGGCCATATTGACCCTGAAAGAAAATATAGTCGCAGCAGAATTTGTATGATATTCTCGCATTTGCCAAGAGAACTTTAGCATATGCCGCTGTCTGGCAAGTGTCTGCACCTACCCGCCTGGCCAATGGAAATACTGCCACCCCGATGTCTGCTCAGGAAATGGAAAAAGGAATTTCTTTTATCATTGTCACCCATGGTGACGTCGGCGAAGCACTGCTTGCGGTGGCTGAATATATTCTGGGCAGAAAGCTTGACAACTTTGTTGCGGTCAAGGTGCCTTTCATGGGCGAACTGCAGCATGTCATTGACAGTAACGGTCAGTCCCCCTTTGCCGAACGCCGGCAGCTGATCAGGGAAGAGATCAGCAAGGCACGGAATCAGGTCGATCAGGGTGGCGGCATCATCGTTTTGACCGACCTGTTTGGCGGTACCGGCTTTTCCGTGGCCAGGGAATTTTTTACTTCCCCTGGCGGGGTGATAATTGCCGGGGTTAACCTGCCGATGCTGCTCAAGGCGGCGGAAATCAGGCGAGGTTCCCCGGTGGAGGTCGCCGCCGATCTGGTTGACCGCTCGCGAAAGGCGATTGTCTGCCGTTTCCCTCCGCCCTTGACCGGCTAAGCCAGCCCGGCCATTGCCCAGCAGGCCCAGCACCGAGGCCGAGGGTTCTCTTTATCCCGCAGCTTTTTTTATTTTGCCAGAGACCTGGGAAGGAGTTTTTTGCTGCTCTTTGATTGTCGGGGTAATGGTAACTTGCGCGCTTTTTGCTTTCTTTAAATAAATTTCCCGCGCTGCAGATTATTTTTGCGAAGAGGTTTGATGTATTTGCCGGCGTTGCGGGCTTCACCTTTGCAATGCACAGCTGGATGAGCAGGGAGGAAACCCTGGAATTGCTGAAGAAAAAAGATGACGAGAGAGAGGCGGTGGGCGTCCGGCCTGCCGCCTCTTTTTTTTCTGTCGGACCTTGCTGGTTACCGGGTGCCGCAGGCAGGCCAGTCTGGGTTTTAGTCAACAGTCGTTCTGATGTCGGCGATGGGTCCTTCATAAATGATCGGCATGATCCCCCGTTTCTCCAGTTCCTGGCGGGGGCGGTCGCCGATGCGGGTGCAGTAAACCCGCTGGCAGCCTTCCAGGGCCTTTGCCGCCGAGTCGAAACGGGCTGCATCAAACTGGTGGGATTGGTCATTGGTTGACAGAGGGGAAATCTTCCGTTCCGCGATGCCGGCCGGCGCAGCCGTTCCCGCCTCATAGATGAGAAAGCGTTCCGCCTTGCCGAAATGGTCATTGACATTCTTGCCGTCCGTGGAAACGATCCCAATTTTCATTGCTCTCCTCCTTTGTGATTGACTGTCTTGCGAAAACTAAGAATTCACCATGGAGTGCACAGAGCCCACAGAGATGACTGGCTGTAATAAGCCGTGGCTTGTAAAACGGCATAAGGAGCCGTAACGAAATGGTTCAGAAAGCCGAGGTTATTTCGTAACGGTTCCTAAACAATATTTCTCTGTGATTTCTGAGGACTCTGTGGTGAAAAACGACTTTGCTTCATAGCCCTTTTTTCCCCGGCCTTCAACCGCAGCCGGTTCCGCCGCCCGTGCAGGCCCCTTTTGAGGTGCATTTATTCTGACGGCCCTTGAGCTTGCTCAGATCCTTGCCGCTGTAAACCGCCTCCAGCCCCATCTCGATAAAGCCGCTCATGGTCACCGGCTTGACGCCCATCTTGCTGAGGATTTCCTTGGGCGCTTCCCCGAGATCATTGACCAGCACGGCCTGGCAGTCCCTGAGAGCCCGGGCCAGGTTGTGCCAGCGCTGCGGACCGCCGCCGGGCAGGGAAGCGGGCCGTTCCTCCACCAGGTTGAAAGTGCCGTCCTCTTTTTGCTCCCAGATCTGGAAACGGGCCGCCTCGCCCAGATGCTGATTGACCAGCACACCCTCCAGGGTGGCCACCGCCACATAGGGCCTCTCCTGCGCAGTCACGGGCGGCAGGGAGGCGCAGGCGGACAGGCAGCCGTGCATTTCCCTGCTCTGGTCCTGGCCGAGCAGGCCCACGGCATCGGCCCGGCAACGGGTGCAGTGCCGCATCTGGGGCAGGTATTTCTCCGCCTTTTTGCGCAGGGACGCCATTTTCTGTTTGCTGGGTTCCGGAATATCGGCAAAGGGGGTGTCCACATTGGGGAACATGGCCATGCAGTTAAACAGATCGGCCCCCAGCTCCGCCATTTTTTTGGCCACCTCTTCAATATGGTGATCATTGATGCCCGGAATGGCAATGGTGTTAATCTTGACGGTGATGTCGTGTTCCTTCAGCTTGGTGATGGCCTTCAACTGCCGGGCGAGGATGAGTTCCGCCGCCTGGATGCCGCGGTACACCACGTTGCCGTCCCGCACCCAACCGTAAATATTTTTGATCACGTCAGGGTCGACGCCGTTCACCGTCACCGTGACATGGGAGACGTCCAGCTCGGCCAGGGCCTCCACATGGGGGGCCAGGTTCATGCCGTTGCTGGCCAGACAGAGAATCATGTGGGGGTATTTGTTGCGGATCAGCCGCATGGTCTCCAGGGTCTCCTCGGCATTGGCAAAGGGATCACCAGGCCCGGCAATGCCGGCCACCGTTATGCGCGGCTCGCGCTCCAGCACCTTGTCCATGTAAGTGAGGGCCTGCTGCGGGGTGAGGATGGTACTGGTCACACCCGGCCGCGATTCGTTGACACAGTCATATTTCCGGTTGCAGTAATTGCATTTGATATTGCATTTCGGGGCAACCGGCAGATGAACCCGGCCGAATTGGCCCTTGACCTCGGCATTGAAACAGGGGTGGTGACTGTAGTCTTTTTTCATGACAAGCTCCGGAATTTGGATATGGTTAATAACGTTTAAGCGTTCCAACGTTTAAGCGTTTGCGCGCTGGAACGTTTTTTTTACATGTAGCTGTAGCCGACGGATGAATCGCTCTGCTTTTTCTCGATCAGGCTGTTGACCACCAGGTCAAAGAGCTGCTGCGCTCCCCGGTAACCCAGGTGGATGATGCGCTGGCCGCCTATCCGGTCATGGATGGGAAACCCCACCCGGATGAGCGGGATGTTCAGTTTGCGGGCCAGGGGATAACCCTTGCTGTGGCCGACCAGCAGATCCGGGCCCAAGGTTTCCGCCTCTTCGGCGATATCAAAGAAATCCATACCCTCGTAAGCCTTGGGCTGCTCGGCCAGCACGTCTTCCGTGACCGCGGCAATGGCCTCGGCAAACAGGCCGCTCCTGCCGCCGGTGGCGCAGAGGATGGGCGTCACGCCGATCTCCGCGAGCCAGGCGGTCAGTCCCACCACCAGATCCTCTTCGCCATAGATAATGGCCTTTTTGCCGAACACATACTTGTGGGCGTCCACATAGGCATCCACCAGACGGCCGCGTTCATCGGCATACTTTGCCGGGGTTGGCCGGCCGCTGAGGGTTTCCAGGCAGGCAAAGAAACGGTCGGTCTCGCTGATGCCCATGGGCAGGCCCAGCCGGTGGCTGGCCGTGCCGAATTTCTGCTCAAGTATGGTGGCGCCGGTTCTGGTCTTGCCCAGGGTGCGGCCGAACTCAACGGTGGCCTTGGCCCCGCCCATCTGCCGGATGGATTCAAGAGGGGTGCCGCCGCCGGGGATCTTCTCGTACTCAAGCAGGGCCGGGCCGTCCATGGTTGCCGACAGATCGGGCAGCATGGTGGTCGTGATGCCGAAGTCAGCCATGATCTCGGCCAGGTAGCGGTAATCAGCCGACGAGACAAAGCCGGGCAGCAGGTTGACGGTATCGTTGCCCGGCGCAGGGCTTTGGGCAAGCTGGTCGACCGCGGCGGCCACTGCGGCGTGGAAGCCCTCCATGTGGGTGCCGGAATAACTCGGGGTGGAGACATGCACCAGCAGGGGCCGGTTTGCTGCGCTGGTTTCCCGTTCATATTCCTTGACGATCATGGGCACATCATCGCCAATGGTCTCAGTGAGGCAGGTGGTGGCAATGCCGATCATCTGCGGCTGGTATTTCTCGGTGACATTGGTCAGTCCCAGCTTCAGATTGGCAGCCCCGCCATAGATCGCATGTTTTTCGCTGAGCGATGAGGAGGCGATGTCAATGGGCTCGTTATAATGGCTGATAATGTAACGCCGCATGTAGGTGGCGCAGCCCTGGGAGCCGTGCAGATAGGGGACGGTGCCCTCCATGCCGCGGAAGGCCAGGGAGGCGCCCAGGGGTTTGCACAGTTTGCAAGCATTGGTGGTTGATATGTAATTGGGCATTTTAGTCATGGGGGTTTCCTCTTTTGCAGACGATTAACGTTCAAGCGTTTCAATGTTCAAGCGAACAAACATTTGAGCACCGCAACGTTTGCACGCTGAAACGTTATAACGCTTGATCGTTTCCGTTTGCCTTGCGCGGCACGAATTTCCACACCGGGCTCATGACCGAGGAGTAGACCTCCCGGGCAAAATTGAGCATGCCGGTAAAGCCGGCCAGGGCCTCCTTGCGTTCATGGTTGTGGTCGCAGAAGCCCACCCCCAGTTTGTAGGCGATGGGCCGCTCCTTGACCCCGCCGACAAAGACATCCACCTCCTTTTCCTTGAGAAAGGAGGTCAGCTCCAGGGGGTTGGAGTCATCGACAATAATGGTGCCCGGATCGGTGATGGCCTCAAGCTCCTGGTAGTCTTCTTTGGTGCCGGTCTGGGAACCCACCATCACCACATCCATGCCGATCAGGCGAAAGGCCTTGACCAGGGAAAAGGCCTTAAACGACCCGCCCACGTAAATGGCCGCCTTTTTGCCGGTCAGGGCCTTTTTATAACGCTGCAGCTCCGGATAGATTTTCTGCACCTCTTCCTGGATCAGTTCCCTGGTGCGGTTCATGATCTCCGGGTCCTTGAAGAAGCGGGCCACATCGTACAGTGCCTCGGACATATCCTCGATGCCGAAATAGGAAACCCGCATGGAGGGGATGCCGTATTTCTCTTCCATCATATTGGCCAGATCCATGGTGGCGCCGGAACACTGCACCACGTTCAGGGCCGCCCCATGGGCCCGGCAGATATCGCCGATCCTGCCGTCGCCGGTGATGTTGGCCACCACCTCGATGCCCATGCGCCGGAAATACTCGCGCACCATCCAGATCTCCCCGGCCAGGTTGAAGTCGCCCAGGATATTGATGCTGTATTTGCTGATGCCTGCCGTGTCGCCGGTGCCGATCAGGCGGAACATGGCATTGCAGGCCGCCTTGTAGCCGGAACGCTTGTTGCCCTTGAAGCCCTCGGACTGCACGGGAATGACCGGGATGCCTTTCTGCGCGGTTACCCTGCGGCAGACCGCCTCCAGGTCATCGCCGATGATGCCGACGATGCAGGTGGAATAGACAAAGGCCGCCTTGGGACTGTGCCGGTCAATGAGCTCATTAAGGGCGCTTTCCAGCTTTTTTTCGCCGCCGAAGATTACGTCCCGCTCCTGCAGGTCAGTGGAAAAACTTAAGCGGTGCAGCTCCGGGCCGGAGGACAGCGCCCCGCGGATATCCCAGGTATAGACCGCGCAGCCGATGGGGCCGTGCACCAGATGCAGGGCATCGGCAATGGGATAGAGCACCACCCGGGAGCCGCAGAAAACACAGGCCCGCTGGCTCACCGCCCCGGCCAGACTGTCCTTGTTGCAGGTAATCTCAAAGGGGGTTTCCCCCTTGCGGTAAATCTGCGTTTCTCTTTCTTTTAAGGCAGTTGTTTCCATAGTGATCCCTGGTGAAAGTGACTGAAAGGTGATTATGCCGCAGCGGCTGTTGAATCCTGTTTGATCACTGGTTTAGCAACCGGTGTGCCATGAGAAATTATGATGTGAAAAGCATGTGATTTCGATGTGTTATATGTTGATGTCGGTTTTGCCGAGCTTGGACGCGGTCCGGCGCAGACCCCGACATTTGTCGGAAAGGTTACAAAAATGAAGAAGGGGGACAATTTTGTCGGGGTGCCGTGGGAAAATAAGAATATTCTCGATGATGTCAGGATAATTCTGTCGGAGTGCAGTCAGAAAGGGGAATATGCGCTTGAACATTGCGCAGATAGTGGGTATTTACTGAAAAGGTTATTCTTCCATATCAAGTTTGAGCAACAGATAAGCAGGATGATTGAGGATATTTCATGCCCGCCACTCCCCTGAAAATTTTCATCAGCAGCGCTCAGAAAGAGTTGGCGGAAGAACGCCGGGCGGTTAAGACGTTTATCGAGAACGATTCCCTCCTGCGCCGGTTTTTCTCCGTTTTTTCGTTTGAAAACCTGCCTGCCAGCGACCGGCGGGCAGATGCCGTGTATCTGGCCGAGGTGGATAGCAGCGCTCTGTATTTCGGCATTTTCGGCTATGAGTATGGGTTCGAGGATGCCGAGGGGATTTCACCGACCGAGCGTGAGTTCGCTCGCGCCACCGAGATGGGCAAGCCACGGTTGATCTTTGTGAAGGGTACGGATGATCAAAACCGCCAGCCCAAAATGCAGGCGCTTATCCGCCAGGCCGGCCAACAGCTCATCAGACGACGGTTTAACAGCATCCCGGAGTTGACGTCGGCCCTCTATTCGAGCCTCGTGGACCATCTTGAAACGTGCGGCGTTATTCAATCCCGCCCTTTTGAAGAAAGACCCTGCCCTGACGCTACCCTTGCAGACATCAATACCGATGCGGTTGGCGATTTTGTGCGGCTGGCCCGGCTGGAGCGTCAGTTCCCGCTCCCGGACAATACCCCGGTGACTGATCTGCTGGCCCATCTGCATCTTCTCGCTGACGGCCAACTCACCAATGCCGCCGTCCTCCTTTTCGGTCGCGATCCCCAGCGGTTCTTTCCCGCCGCAGAAGTGCGCTGCATGCATTTTCACGGTACCGAGATCCAGCGCCCCGTGCCCTTTTACCGGATCTTCAAGGGGACCGTCTTCGAGCAGGTTGATATGGCAGTGGACTTTGTTCTCTCCAAGCTCAACCGCGGTGTCGGCACCCGCGCCGAGAGCATCCAGGCCCCTGTCCGCTATGAGATCCCGGCCGATGTGATCCGCGAAGCCATTGTCAATGCCATTGCCCACCGCGACTACACCTCGGCCGGCGCCGTGCAGGTTTCCGTTTTTGCCGACCGGGTGGAAGTCTGGAACCCCGGCACGCTGCCCCCGCCGCTCACCCCGGAAAGTCTGCGTCATCCCCACGGCTCCATTGCCCGCAACCCCCGTATCTGCGAGGTGCTCTTCCTCGCCCGCTATATCGAGAAATACGGCACCGGCACCCTTATGATGATCCGTGAGAGTTTGAACCACGCCCTGCCGGAGCCTGATTTCATTCAGCGTGGCGGCGAGTTTACCACCACGGCCTGGCGTGACTGGCTGACGCCGGAGGTTCTGGCCGGGTACAACCTGAATGAGCGGCAGCTTGCGGCTATAACCTACATGAAAATGAATGGAGAAATTACAAACCGCGCCTATCAGAAGCTGACAGGTGCCCACAGCCAGACTGCATTGCGCGATCTGCGTGACCTGATGTCATCTGGACTCGTCGAAAAGGTTGGAACAACTGGCAGAAGCACGTTTTACCGGTTGCTGAAGAAACCAGACATAAACCCGACAAACGCGACATGAGCCATGCGTGGCACGAACCCGACATAAAGCCGACAAACCCTACACGAAAGGGGCCAGGAAGAAGAAAAATTAAAGGGTAAGATATGCGCTTGCGTCAGTGCGGAGATAGGAGAAAATTGTCAAGAGTGAAGGGGGAAGATATGAAAACGAGCCTAGCCCTGTTCAAGGGAAAAGAAATCCGCAGGGTTTTTCATAATCAACATTGGCATGACACCGACTGACTACAAATCCTTCAAGAGCCTCGACAAGCCAGCGGACAACCTACGAGACCATAGCCATCAGCAAGATATCGTGGCACCAAACTGTAGGCCATAAGTATTACGTTGTTAGGAAGCACGACTTTCTGGTTATGATGAATCCAAGCGTTAATAATGGTCTGAAATTTTTCATCTGACACCTTTTCAGTGAGAACATCATCCTCGTGATCGAGTGGCACCAAGGCTGTGCTGATTTTGCGAAATCCTTTGTAATCGTTGAAGGGGGCATATCGCTGATCTCAGCGATTACGATATGTGGTGCCGGATTAAACCCGTTTAATGTGTATTTCCTCATCCCGGCCAGTTTTATCGACTTACCAGCTCCTGCAGCTCAATCGCCAAACTGAGCATGGCCGGGATCTCCTCCATGGTTGGCGGCTGTCTGTGGTAGGTGTCGAGGTCGCAGATCTCCTGATAGGCGTCAAGCGAGATGAGCCGGTCCTTGATCCCGCCCAGGCGGCCGGGGAAATGCTCCTCCATGGCTTCCGCCAGATCGCGCATGGTGTGGTTATAGGGCAGGTTGCCGCTCTGCATGAGGGCGCCCATCACCAGTTTTTCAATGGCCATGGCGATGACGTTGTACAGGATCTCGGCGGTAAAGGCGTGCCGCTGACCGGCGAAGGCGTTACGGGCCGTGCTCAGGTATTGTTCCCCCTCGTGCATGTACTCCTCCCAGCCCTTGATGGCATGGGACTTGATATCGCCAAAGCCGATCAGATCGGATCGGAAAGCGGTGGAAGCCATATCGCTGTTTTTGTGCGGTGCCGTGGTCATGGTAACATCCTTTTCCCGTCGTCC
The DNA here is from genome assembly GCA_023230525.1 of Desulfobulbaceae bacterium. Lineage (GTDB taxonomy): Bacteria > Desulfobacterota > Desulfobulbia > Desulfobulbales > SURF-16 > SURF-16. Next base: position 2,525 of record JALNXE010000042.1, on the reverse strand, counting down.
CTTTCAGGGCGACAGGCGTTTGCGCAGGCAGATCAGCTCCGTGGTCTGCCAGCCGAGTTTGCTGTAAAAATCCAGGGCCGGGCCGTTGTTGCGGTCAGCCAGCAGCTGGAGACGCGACACCCCATTTTCCCCGGCCCATTTACCCAGGCTCTCCATCAGGCACCGGCCGATGCCCCGGCCGTGCCAGTCAGACAGAACCACCACATCCTCCACCAGCAGGGCGGGGCCGCCTTCCGCCGTGGACACGGTGAGCTGGCCGGAGCACATGCCGATGACCTGGCCATCCGCCTCGGCCACCAGGACGCAGGCCCGGTAGTTGTCCAGCATCATCTGCAGACCCCGGCGCTGCCGGGGTCCGTCAAAAATAAAATCCTCTTCGATGGTAAAGAGGATTTTCAGCAGGCCCGTGAGGCTGTCAATGTCACCTTGCCGGGCCGGACGGATGATTACCCTGGGCGCAGTCATGGCGTTACCCGATCAGATACTCTGCGGGCGGCTCTCCGTCTTCGATGCCGTCCAGGATGGCGTCAATGGCCGCGGTGCTGTCCACCCCCTTGAACCACCAGTTTTCCGGGTGGACCACCATGATGGGACCTGATTCGCACTGTTTGAGGCAGGTGGTGGCCGTGACCAGGCAGTCCAGGCCCCGGTCCAGGATTTCTTCGTCTATGTACTGCAGAAAGCCGTCGGTCTGCTTATGGCAGAGGCCTTTGGGGTCGCCGCCGGCCGCCCGGAAGCTCTGGCACACAAGTATCTGCCGTTTGGGAATAGCCATGGAAATCTCTCCTTTTTTCATGTTGAAAATGATATTGATATCAAAGAATGACGTCGCGTTACGGCGAAAAGCCGCCTAACGCGACCTACATGTCAAACCACAGAGCCCACAGAGATAACTGATTGTATTTGAAAATATTTTCTCTGTGGTCTTCGTGTGCTCTGTGGTGAAAAGTTTTTTATTTTGCCGATGTTGGGCCGCTATCTGCGGCATTGTTTTCCTTTTTTACCGCCACCGTACAGCACATCAACCGTACCTTCCACATTGCCGTCGGTAACGAGCACGGTAATGCCGTGGCAGCTCAAAATATTTCTCGGGTTCTCGCCGGCTCCGGAGGTGAGCAGGGCAAAACAGTCGGTGAATGCATCCGCCAGCTTCTCCCACCTGGCCCCGCCGCCCCCCGGTTCAGGCAGGGCTCGGGTACTGAGCAGGCAGGGAAGCCCGTCTTCCCGGGGGCCATAAATCAGGGCCCTGGCTGCCTGGCCGAGGTGCAGATCGATATCCATCCCGCTGGCGCTGACCACCGCCACGTTGGGCCGTGCCGCGCTCGGTTGCGGCAGCCTGCCCACTGCTACAACCGGATCTCCTTCAGCTGTGGCGGGGGACATGCCGTCCGCTGTCGGTTCGGCGATCTCGGTGGCGAGATATTGGCCGGCAAGCTCGCCCAGGGCAGCCAGGAGGGCATTGTCAGGTTTATTGGCCGGGCCCGGTTCATTCAGGCAGGCAGTGCAGGGGATCAGTATCATTTTCTCCGCGCCAAGGCCTGCCATGCGTTCGGCGATTGCCGCCACCTGGCTGTCATTAATGCCCGGATAGACCGTGGTCCTGACCGTGACCATGAGCCCGGCCCGCTGCAGGGCGGCGATCGCCCGCTGCTGTTCATCCACCAGCAGGCCGGCCGCCTGACTTAAGGGGATGTTTTTGGTGCCGGGACGGATCCAGGCGTAGAGGTTTTTCACCACCGCGGGATCAACTGCCTCCACCTGCAGGGTGACCGTGCTTACCCCGTGTTCGGCCAGGGCCTCGGCATACTGCTCGCCGTTGATACCCAGGGTGGTGATGCCCAGCTGCAGGTCAGCATGTCTGTCCCGCACCAGGCGGCAGGTTTCCAGGGTGGGACGGATGTCCGCCAGGGGATCGCCCGGGCCGCTGATGTACACCTCGCCGATGTCGGCGCCCTGGCTGAGCATGCCGGCCAGCCAGTTTGCCGCCTCCGTGGGCAGCATGGCCGGGGGAGCCTTGGCCGCGGGGGCGGAAAGCAGTCTGGCATTGGCGCGGTTGGCCACCGGCAGCTCAAGTCGTTTTCCTGACGGCCGGCGGGACTGGGAGCCGGAGCAGGCACAAACAGCGGTGCATGGGGATGCGGCGTTCATGGGATGCCTTGTGTTTCGCGTGAAAGTTGATGAATGGGTAAATCCGTTTTCGCATGGGGGCGGTTCGCGAACCGCCCCTATGCGTTCATGCTGAATTTTTCACTTCTGCCCTGGTTCTACATGACGAGTTCGAACTGTTGTTCCGAATCATCCCGGTCCTTGCGGTCGAGCAGCACGCCCAGGATTTTTTCCAGCAGCCTTAAGCCCCCCTTGTAGCCCACCGTGGGGAAATACTGATGCCCCTGGCGGTCCAGGATGGGGAAGCCCCAGCGCACAAAGGGCAGGTCCTCGTCACGGGCAATGTACTTGCAGTATGTGTTGCCGATGATCAGGTCAACCGGATCGTTCTTGATCCACTGGTGCAGCAGGAACATGTC
>JALNXE010000041.1 GCA_023230525.1 Desulfobulbaceae bacterium | reverse complement strand
CTGCTTGGCCGCAGCAGCGTCAAGATCGGCAAGGACATCAACTGTGATCTGCGGGTGTCCGGCTGGTTTGTGGCCCAGGCCCAGTGTTACGTCATCAACCGTGATAAAAAGTTTTATCTCGTCCCGCAGCGCAGCTGGGTAAAGACCACGGTCAACGGCACTGCGGCGCGGGACGAGCTGGAGCTGCATAAAGGCGATATTATTCAAATCCGCGGGGTAAAGATACGTTTTGAATAGTGGCCGGGTTGCGCCACGGTCCGGGGTGATGCTGTCTGTGGGCATGGGTGCAGCGCTTGTCCCTCGATATTTGCGGTCTGATAAAAAAGGCCTTTCCCCGGTATGCAGAAAAATTCACTGAAGGTATTTTTTCTCTCTGCCTTGATTGTCATGCCTATGGATTTGTGAAATCATGCTCACCCGTTTTTTTAAAAGAGCAAGCAAGGGTTTCAAAGGAGAGGAGGCTGCGGAGCCACCACCGCCGGCCGAGGCCACCGAGATTCTCTCCGCCTCTGCTGCCGCCAACCAGGCCAGCCCTTTGAACTGGCTGCCGGGTGAGGTGGTCCAGGACCGTTACCGCATTGATCGCATCTTCAGCGGCGCCATGGGCAAGGTCTATATTGCCGAACATCTGTCATGGGGCATCTGGACGGCCATCAAGGCGCCCAAACCGGAGGTGTGGGCTGACCGTGAAGGTCTGCAACGCATCCTGCGGGAGGCCAACAGCTGGATTCGTCTTGGCCTGCACCCCAATATCGCCTCCTGCTATTACGTCAAGTCAATTGCCGGGATACCCCATATTTTCATCGAATATGTGGCTGGCGGGACCCTGGAGGAATGGATCAACCGGGGACGCTGCCAGGACATACGCACCGCCCTGTCCATCGCCATCCAGTTCTGTAACGGCATGGAGTACACCCATTCCAAAGGGTTCATCCACCGTGACATCAAACCCCAGAACATTTTGCTCTCCAAAGACGGTCTGGTAAAAATCACGGATTTCGGCATTCTGCGCCTCATTGATGATACCAGCAGGGAGGTTGACGCCCCGCCGAAAAAAGGGCAGGGTAAGAACGACACCGTCGGATTCCGCGGCACCCCCAACTATGCCTCCCCGGAACAGTTGCGTAATGCCCATCAGGTGGACAGGCGAACCGATATCTTTTCCTTCGGCCTCTGTCTGTGGATGATGTTCTGCGGCAAAAGGCCGTATAAAAACAATACCCAGGGCACGTGTCCCGAACCCGAGCCGGCCAAACCTGGAATTGTCCTGCCTGAAACCCTGAAAGATATTCTGAAAAAGTGCGTGGCCTTTCAGCAGAACGACCGTTTTCAGGATTTTACCGACCTGAAGGAGGCCTTGAATCAGGTTTATCTCGAACTTTTCCAGGTGTCATGCCCCTATGCCATTATGGGGAAAATCGATCTGCGCGCGGAAAATCTGAATAACCGGGCGGTTTCCCTGGCGGAACTGGGCAAGTACAAGGAGGCCGCCGGGTATCTTGACCGCACGCTGGAGATTAATGACTCGCTGACCGAGGCTCTCTACAACTCGTATATACTGAAGTGGTGCAAGAGCGAGGAAAATCCCGAGCGCCTGCTGCGCCGCATCGAGGCGAGCAAGAAGAGATTTCCCAAGCTCTCCATCTTTGATGATCTTGAAAAGGAGATTGCCGAGTTTATCGAGCACGAAGGCGAGGTGCAGCGAAAGGAACGTAACCGGGAACCCCAGCTGCTGCTCTGCTTTCCCAAGGCGCCCATGGAGATATTCCGTGACGCCCAGCTGCGCAGCTCGGTGCATCATAATATTCTCACTCTCCTGCAGAACAGGCGGCTGACCGAATGCTATGACACCCTGCTGGTCAGCTGGAGCAATGAACAGTTCAAGAAGGACAAGTTTTACTATAAGATTTATGAGCAGCTGCTGCCCGAGGGTCGCAAACGGACGCTGTCCACGGTGCAGAGGCTGCTGACCCATACGGATATCGAGGCCGGTCCCGTTGACTTTCTGGCCAGTCTGCCGGCCAGAAAGCTCGCCTTTTTCGCCGGCTCCAATACCAGAGTGCGGGTGCGGAGCGTGGGAGAGAAAAAAAAGAGTGTGCTGTTTGTCGAGACGGCAAAAGCCATTACCGCCCTGGCCGTCGGGATGTCGTCAGTGGCCGTGGGACAGGAAAATGGGGCGGTCAGGTTCCGTTGTTTCAAGAGCGGGGAGCAGCATGAGGTGGCATTCGGTAAATGCGCCCTGCAGTCCCTGGTCTTCAGTCCTGACGGCGGAAAGTTGCTGGCAGGGATGGCGGACGGCCACATCATGCTCTTTGCCCCGGCGGACGGTAAACTGAAGAAGCTTGGTCTCTCCGCAGGAGGAGGGGTGCGCGGTCTTGCCTGGTTAAAGGATGGTAATTTTGCCGTCTCCTGTGAAGACGGCTCCCTGCGGTTTTACGATGGCCGCTCCGGGGAGTGCCGGCGGGAGATCGAGGCCCACGCCCTGCCGGTGACAACCATGGCGGTAAGTGCTGACGGGACAAAAATTGCAACCGGCAGCGCCGACCGGTTGGCCAGGATCTGGGATTGCACGACAGGCCGATGTCTGCTGACCATCGACGGCCATCAAGACGCGGTGACTGCGGTATTATTTCTTGAGGACGGCCAGACGGTCATTTCCGGCTGTGAGGACGACATCATCCGGCTGTGGAACTGGCAGTCCGGTAAATGCAACCAGATTCTTGATGCACGGGGAGACGGGGTCTGCACCCTGGCTCCGGGGCCGAAACCGCATACCTTTCTTTCCGGCAGCCAGGACGGCGCGATTGCCATGTGGAGCGTTATCTATCACCTGGAGTTTGATGACGGGCTGCCTTCTGCTTTACGCAGTTTTTAAAGTTGCCCATGGTTTTTTTGACAATAAACGTCTAATAATATTGTAATTTTTACTCCGTAAGGATCTTGGCGAGGCATGTGCGGCAACATGTGTCCACCTGCCTTACCCAGGAGGCAGCATGCTGCGGTTTCTTAAAAAAATCTTTGGCGCCACCCCGAGCAGTCTTGCCTGTTTTGGCCGCACGGATACCGGCATGGTGCGGAAAAACAACGAGGACAATTTTGCCATGCTGGTTGAGCGGAATCTTTTTGTGGTTGCTGACGGCATGGGAGGCCACCAGGCAGGAGAAATTGCCAGCCGGGTGGCAACGGAATATCTGATCAACTATTTTTCTCCGGAGAAAATCCGCGAAATCCAGGGCAATCCCGCGGCCATCCAGCATGGGCTCAGCGCGAGCTTTTATAAAACCAATGACAAGGTGATGGACATGGCGGCGGAAAATCCGGATCTGCGCGGCATGGGCTGCACCCTGGTGGCCTGTCTGATCGATAGCGGGGTGGCCTATATCTGCCATGTGGGGGATGTCCGCGCCTATCTCGATGACGGCTACATCCTGAAACAGCTCACCACCGACCATTCCCTGGTGGCGGACCAGACCCTGGGGCTGGCGGATGGGGGAAAAGCGGTGGGCCGCAATATCATCACCAGGGGAATCGGTTTCCCTTTTGCCGAAGATCCGGAATTCCACCGGGTGCCGCTCTCCGCGGGCAATAGAATCCTGCTCTGTTCCGACGGCCTGTGGGGCATGGTCAGCGATGGGGAGATGCATCAGACCCTTGACCGGGCCGGTTCGCCTGAGGAGGCCTGTGATGAACTTGTCCGGCAGGCCAATGCGGCCGGCGGCAAGGATAATATTACGGCGGTGGTGGTGTTTTGTTAATGCGTGCCTGCCCATAAAATGGTCTTTTTGCCCAATCTCTGCGTCACGCTCAAAAAATTATCCTCGGAATACCAGTTGTATGCCTCCGGTAATTTTTTTCGCAGTCCTTGATCTTGAACAAAAATCCTCATTTCTCGGCAGGCACTAATGCAGATGAATGGTCACCTTCTCGCCGGCGCGGATCAGACGGCGGTTGCCCGGAATGAGAATGGTGGCGGTGGACGGTTCCGTCAGGCCGGCCGACCGCACGCAGAAGAGGCCTGAGCGGACGGCGGTGACGCCGTTTTTCAGATTCAGCACCCCTTTTTTGCGGATAACAATATCCTGTTCCAGGATGGCCCGCACCTTTTCCGGGGCACCCCGTTTGCCCTGCAGGGCGAAAATCGCCGGACGGACAAGCTCGTTGAACAGGATATGCACTGCAGGCGGCGTCCCCGGCAGACTGAAGAACAGGGTCTGGTCTCTGACGCCGAAAATGGTGGCGCGCCCTGGTCTTACCAGCAGAGACCGGTAAAGGATTTTCACCCCGATCTTCTCCAGTACCTCTCCCATCAGATCATATTTTCCCGGCCCCATGCCGCCGGTGGTGATGATTACGTTGGGCTGGCCCGCCTCCTGCAATTTCCCGGCGATCTGCTCCGTGTCATCAACCGCCGCGCCTAAATACCGGGGAATTCCTCCGGCCTGTCTGATCAGGCCGTCGAGCAGGGCGCGGTTGCCGCTGATGATCTGGCCCGGCAGGGGGCTTTTTTCGACCAGTTCACTGCCGGTGCAGAGAAAGCAGATTTGCGGTCTGGCAAACAGCCGGACCTGGGCCATCCCCGAGGTGGCCAGCAGATGCAGATGGCAGGGGGTGATTATTTCACCTTGGCGGATAATGAGCTGGCCTTTGTTCAGATCTGCACCCACCTGGCGGAGGTACCTGCCCTTGCGGCCGAACCTGAAAATGGTGACCCTGCCGTGTGCCTCCCGGCACCATTCAAGGGGGATGACCCGGTCGGCGCCGGCGGGAACCGAACCGCCGGTCATGATGCGGATTGCCTCCCCGCCTGCCAGGCTGACAGTTTCCGTGCAGCCGGCCGCGATTTCTCCGACTATGGGCAGTTCCAGGGGCGGCTTGATTCCGGCCAGGCTTTTGCCGTTGACTGCGTAACCATCCATGGTGGACTGGCAGAAGTGAGGGACCGGGATGGTGGTCAGCAGATTATGTGCTGGCCTCCTGTGCAAGCAGTCCCGCAGAGGGAGGGTCTCCTCGCCAACCGGCCAGGCATGGGCAATAATGAGTTTTCTGGCATCTGCCAGACAGAGGGGTTCAGCCACGGCCTGGCTCTTTTTCCAGGAGCAGCTGCAGATCTCCCAGGCGGTTAATATTGTGAAAGGTCGTGAGATCGCCGGTGATGGCCAGCACCTCCTGCTCGGTCACCTTATGCAGTTTCAGCTGTTCCAGGGTGAGGCGTATTTTCCCCTGTTTTTCCCGCAGCTGCCGGTCAATAACCGGCAGGCAGCTTTTGCGGTAAACGGCATAAAGCGGTTCCGGCCCGGCGGCAAGCCATGGCACGGCGGCGTCCCAGTTGCCGGCAAGATTGCACAGATAGGCAATCAGTCTGTTGTCAATGATCGGCATGTCGCAGCCCACAACAAAGGCTTGGGGTGTTGTCATATGATGCAGGGCGGCATGGATGCCTGCCAGTGGCCCGCTGCCGGCATGGATGTCGCCGATCATCCGCCAGCCGAGAAAGCGGTAGGTGTCCGGTGAATTGGTGACCAGCAGATGCTGGGGGAAGAGATCTTCCAGGACCGAGGCCACATGCCGGATGATCTGGGTGCCATGCAGCAGGGCCAGGGCCTTGTTGCTGCCGAACCTTGAGCTGGTGCCGCCGGCCAGGATAACGCCCGTGGTTTCTGCGGTTATGGTTATCCCGGCTGGCATAATCAGCCCGGAGGCCAGGTCATTTTGCGGCCGCCCAGTACATGCATGTGGATGTGGAAGACGGTCTGGCCCGCTTCGGCGCCGTTGTTGAATACCATCCGGAAGCCGTCGCCGATACCGTTCTCCCGGGCCAGTCTGGCGCCGGTCCGCAGGACTTTGCCGATGAGCTGCTCGTCTTCGCTGCCCATGGCTCCGGGTCCGGAAATGTGTTTTCTGGGGATGACGAGAAAATGTTTCGGCGCCTGGGGAGAGATATCCCAGAAGGCCATCACGTCGTCATCCTCATAGAGTTTGTTGGCCGGGATGTCGCCGTTGATGATTTTGCAGAACAGGCAGTTCGGGTCCATGTAAAACTCATCGGTTGGGGGTCAGAGGGATAAGATCTCATGCAGCTTGGCTGAAATGTACTGAAGCATGGTGCCGATGTCAATATTTGACTGCCCCGTGTTTACGCCCTTTGGGTGAAAAACCTCTTGCCAGCCATACAGGGCATAATAACTTGCTGATTTATCGTCACGAAAATTTGAGGCCGCTATTTTTTGCCTCAAGGGGCATAAACCCGAAGCCATTAATTTCCATCAGGATTCTCCGGCAGGTTGTTAAAAAGATGGCAGCGCGTGTCCTGAAGGGATAAACTCTGTCCCGCAGAAATAAAATGAGACAGCAAAGCGAGGGGCATCGGGCCGCTTGGCGGTGAGCTGTTTGCGCAATTCCCCTTTGCGGTATTTTCATCCTATGAACAAAAAAATTGCCATCATCAATGCAAAACTTTTCGCCCCTGACGCGCCGGAGGGGTTTGTGGCGGACGGCTTTGTCGCCATCGGCGCGGGCCGCATTACGGCGCTCGGCCCCATGGCCCGCTATGTGCCTGCCCCGTCTGCCGAGGTAATCGACGCCTGCGGTTCGCTGGTCATGCCCGGGCTGGTCAACGGCCATAACCATGCGGCCATGACCCTTTTCCGCGGCCTGGCCGATGATCTGCCCCTGATGGACTGGCTTACGCAGCATATTTTCCCGGCTGAGGCCCGTTTTGTCACGCCGGAGATGGTCTACTGGTGCACCAGGCTGGCCGCCGCCGAGATGATCATGTCCGGCACCACCACCGTGGCCGATGCCTATTTTTATGAGGATGAGGCGGCCAGGGCCTTGGTGGAAACCGGCATGCGGGCGGTGGCCGCCCAGGGGATCATCGATTTCCCGGCGCCCGGCGTGCCTGATCCCGCGGAAAATGTGGCAGCCGCGGGCCGCTTTATCGGGCGCTGGCAGGGCAGTGACCTGCTCACCCCGGCGGTTTTCGCCCATTCGCCCTACACCTGCTCAAGCCGCACCCTGGTGCGGGCCAAGGAGCTGGCCCGGGCCAGGAACGTCCCCTTTTTTATCCATCTTGCCGAAACCAGGGCGGAGAGCGGTTTGCTTGCTGCAAAGTGGCAGGGCTCACCCGCCGCCTATCTGCAGTCCCTTGACCTGCTTGATGAGCAGACCGTCTGCGTCCATGCGGTGTGGCTTGATGAACATGACATCTCGCTGCTTGCAGCCAGCCGGGCCGCGGTGGTCACCTGCCCCCAGAGCAATATGAAACTGGCCTCGGGCATTGCCCCGGTTGCCGAACTGCTCGCCGCCGGGGTGCGGGTCGGCCTGGGCACGGATGGCTGCGCCAGCAATAATGATCTCGATCTCTTCGGTGAAATGGATACCTGCGCCAAACTGCACAAGCTACGCTCGCAGGACCCGGCTGCGCTCAAGGCCAGGGATGTGCTGCGCATGGCCACCGGACACGGCGCCGGTCTGCCGGGCTTTGCCGCTGGCGGCGGGCTGGCCGTGGGCCGGCCTGCCGATGTCATCCTGGTTGATCTGGACCAGCCCCACCTCACCCCGTTTTATTCGGTGGATAATCTTGTTTACGCCGCCGGCGGCGCGGATGTGAAAAGCGTCATCATCAATGGCCGGCTCGTCATGGCTGACAGGCGGATATTGACTTTTGACGTGGCGGAGACAATGGAGATGGTGGCCGGCATGGCCGCAGAGGTCAAAAAGATGCGCTAATTCGGCCCGGCAACCAGGACGTCATTCCGGGCAAGCGCAGCGCGCCCCGGTATCCAGGGATTTTTCTGGATTCCCTCTGGAGTTTTGTAACGGCTCCTAAGCACATGCAGCAGCTGGTGATGTGATTGGGGGAGGGTGCTAGGCGTCCCAGCCCGCACTGCCGATCAGGCTGACGAAGCGGACCTTCTCTATGCATTTCTCGGTGATGACGCCGTCGATCTTGGTGATAGTGAGGAGATCCTGGCTGGCGCGGTTGCCAACCGGTATCACCAGGCGGCCCGGATCAGCCAGCTGTTCCAGTAAAGGGGAGGGGATCTGCGGCCCGGATGCGGTGACGATGATGGCGTCATAGGGGCCGTGTTCCGGCCAGCCCAGGGTGCCGTCATCGATTTTGCACATGATGTTGAGCAGTTTCAGCCGGTCAAAGATGCGGCGGGCCTTGATGTGCAGGTTTTTTATCCGTTCCACCGTATAGACGCGTTCGCAGAGGCTGGCCAGAATGGCGCTCTGATAACCGCAGCCGGTGCCGATCTCCAGGATCTTTTCATGGCCCTGCAAACCAAGAGCCTGGGTCATGAGGGCGACGATGTATGGCTGGGAAATGGTCTGCCCTTCACCGATGGGCAGCGGGAAATCCCCGTATGCCTGGCTCTGCAGGGCATCCTCGACAAAGATATGCCTGGGGACCGTGCCCATGGCCTGCAGAACGCGCTGATCCGTGATGTCCCGGGGAATAAGCTGTTCCCGCACCATTCTTGCTCTGGCCAGTTCGTAGTTATTCGACATCGGTGTCATTGCGCGGGGCAATTTTGGCTTTTTTGAACTCGTCAACCGTGAGCGACCGGTAAGCGCAGGCGGTAACCTGTTCCCCCTCAAAGCGGATGGTTACCACGTCAACATCTTCCGTTCCTAAGTTGTCGCCGATAAAGGGAGTTTTGCGCAGCAGGCTTTTGTTCACCTGATAATAAATCCACATTTCTCCGTACTGGTCAACCTGCTGGTCATCCGGCGGCCCCATATACTTCATGACCTCCTGCCGGGTGGTGCCTTGACTCATCAGGCAGACATCGGACGCCAGATGGCGGACCGGAGCTTTAAAGAAACAGCCGGAGAGGAAAAACAGGCCAAAGATGAGCAGCGATGCTGAAAGGGTTCTCTGTATCATGTTCGATTGTTCGCACGGTAAAATTTTTATAAGGAGTGCATGATTTTTCTATAAATATCCTGTAGGAGTGATTTTTGCAAGATTTCAAACGCGGCGCATGGTTAATCGAGGGAAAACCATAAAAATGGAGGCGCCTGACCGGGAATGTCTTGACCTTAAGGCGCGGATTATAATAATTTATTATATATTTTCGAAAAAATCCTCTGTTTTCACTGGGGAATCTGTACGCGGCCCTGTTGCTTGAGGGTTTCGGGAAAAGTCCCGGTGCTTTAATTTCCGTGACGATAATCAGGAGCTTATCATGCTCTGTACGGCTGCCCTTGAGGGTTTTTCCCCTCAAGGGCATAAATACGAGACGGTCAAAATTTGTTCATAATAAATTTTATGAGGGACAATTGCAATGCGCTGCCCAAAATGCGGATATATCTCTTTTGATCAGGAAGAAACCTGTGCCAAATGTGATGCAAGCCTGGCTGAAATAAGCAGAAGCCTTGCCGGAACAGCGGTCAGGGTTCACGAATCTTTTTTCCTTGCCTCCATCCTCGGACAGGCGGGGGAGCATGAGGCTGCCGAAGAGGTGGAGTTCGATCTGGCAGAGGCTGAGTCCGCGTCGGAAACCGAGGTGGAAATTGCACTGGGTGAACATGAGGAAGGCATTCCCAGGGTGGATCTGTCCCCCTTTGCACAGCCGGAAGAGGCTGGGGCTGAGGAAGAGTCCGGCATCAGTTTCGCCCTGCCTGAAGAGGAAGCGGAAGACGAGGAGGCAGCAGCTGCCACCGGCGAGGAGGAAGAGCCTGGCGTGCAGGGCACCATAGATTTTGCCTTTGGCGAAGAGGTGGCGCAGAAAGAAGAGCCGCAGACTGCAGCCGAGGAAACTGCGGGGCTTGATCTTTCCCTGGAGGAGGCCGGCGGCGAAGAGGCTATAGAAGAACTGGGCAGGTCGCTACTCGGACTGGAGGAGGAACCTGGGGCCGCCGCTTTGGAAGCAGAGGAGTCCCTGCCGGAGCTGGAGCTTGAAATGAACGGTGCGGCGGAGCAATCACTGGAGCTTGATGCCGGGATCCAGCCTGATATGGAGGAAGAGGCCCGGTCCGAAGCGCCTGCTGCCGATGAAACGGTTGGGGCGAAAGGTTCCGGCCTGGATCTGGATATTGATGTCAATCTGGATGAAGATGAGCCTTCTGAGGAAGAGATGGTCTTCAATCTGGAAGACATCGATATGTCGGATCTTGTCATCGAGGGCGCCGGAGGTGCGGAGGAGGAAGCCGGGCGGCCGGAAGATACGGCACTTGATCTGGAAGACTTCCTCAGTGTCGGCAAGGGGAGTGATGCGGGCGTCCCCATGGACCTGACCATGGAAGATATTAATCTGGACGATGATGAGGAGCAGGATAAACACGATAAGAAGCCTGCGGATCTGCCGGATATTGACCTGTGAGTGCTGCAGAAATGACGGAGAACGGATTGACTTCACCCGGCTTTGGCGAGCCGGATCATGATGGGCTGAGCGGGACGGCGGCCGATTTCAGTACACGGTGCATGGCCCTGCTGATTGATGCTGTTTTCCTGGCCTGCCTGGTTGGCTTTACCCTTTTTCTTTTTGTCAGGTCGGTCATGGCTCTGCCCCCGGCTGACTGGCAAAGCCTGCTCTTGCTGCTGATCGGCTCCATGTCGCTGCTGCTGGTGTGGCCGCTCTTTCTGGCGGCATTTTACTTTATCGTGCTGCACAGTTTCGGCGGTCAGACCCTGGGCAAGGTTTTCATGGGAATCAGGGTCGTCTCCGACCAAGGCCGGATGCTTTCCTGCGGGGCTTCGTTTTTGCGGCTGGTGGGTTATCTCCTGTCAACCGTGCCCCTGGGGGCGGGTTTTCTGTGGGCTGCCGTGGATCAGCAGCATTCCGCCTGGCATGACAAGCTGGCCTGCAGCCGGGTCATTTATCTGTAACGCAAGAAAAAATTCTTGACAAGGACACCGGATTTCGATACTTTCCGCCTTTACGCCGGGATAGCTCAGTCGGTAGAGCAACGGACTGAAAATCCGTGTGTCCCTGGTTCGATTCCTGGTCCCGGCACCAGATATTAAAGGGTTTGCAGCATTTCTGCTGTAAACCCTTTTTTCGTTTCCACCGTCTCCTGCGTCAATTACCATGAATTGGCTCCACCTATGGAGCATTCGGGCCGTTTTTTATTAGTCAACTATGAGACAGCACTGAGGTTGGCAGATAAGTAAATGATTAGATAACAAGTTATTCCACCGGAAGCGCGAAAAATGCGCGCTCCGGTGAACTCCACGTTTTTGTAAAAAAAATGACAAAATATCCTCCGTTTATATATGACCCTGAAAGAAGTATCGAGGTGCTAAAAAAGACTGAGATATTTTTCCAAAATAATCCTTCCATTATTAACAAAATTACAGACTTGGGTTGGGTCTATCAAAGTATAGGTAAAACAATACCTCATACAACTGAAAATTTTTTCTCTGGTCACTTCTTCCCTTACGTAGAGTCAACTGAGGAATTTCAAATATCATTTAATCTTGTTCTTTTTGGCCTTTATAAACAAGCATTTATGTCATTACGTAGTGGACTTGAAGTCGGCATGTTATCTGTTTATTACAATATAAATGATGAAGGACACAAAACAGTTCAAGATTGGCTAAAGTCAAAAGATACAACTGAGGCAAATACGCCTCGAATAGAAAAAATTTGGAAAATATTAAATACAAACAAAAACATTGAAAATTTTAATAATAAATTCGACCTTCGCAAGCGTTTTGACGACCTAAACTTTTTACATAACTATATCCATACAAAAGGACACAAATATTCAAATAAATTGGGCTTAATAAAAACCAACCATCAAACATTTGAAGAAAATATTCTAAAAAAATGGGTAGACACATATGAAAAGGTAACAATCATTATCATAACACTACACATGTTGAAATATCCAATCTCTGTGATTGAGTTCGAATGGAGCAAAAAGATAGGTATAGATAATCCCTTCCCTGTTCTTGAAATGTTTGAAATAGAGAAAATAAAAAAACTTTTACCAGAAGACTTTATAGATGAAATTCAGCATATTGCTAAAAAAGATGAAAGCACGCAAAGTCTTTATAGCTATATTATCGAACTACCAAATATGTCTGAAGATGAGAAAGAACAGCAGATGATAGAATTTGATAAAAGTACAATTGAACAAGGGCAAGGTTTCATTGAGTGGGAAAAACAGCAGCTTGAATGGATGGAAAACTACAGCGAGAAAGAAAAGAAAAAAAATTTGGGTAGAATTAAATTAATAAAAAAATGGGCCATTGAAAACAACATGATGAAGCCTAAATTAGAAAGACTAAAAGAACAAGGCTTCTTTAAAAAAAGTAAAATTACATAACCATGCCTTAAGCGGACGCAAAAAGCCACGCCGCTGAAGGCCACAAACCCCGCAAAAAAATATGAAAAAAACAAATGACAAAGGTACATGTTTTGTGGTGATGCCAATCTCGGATATGCCGGGATATGAAGCTGAGCATTTTGGTCGAGTTTACTCTCATTTGATAAAACCAGCATGTGAAGCTGCAGGATTTAGTCCTGTCAGAGCAGATGATGTGAAAAGTACAAATTATATTGTCATTGATATTCTAAAGAGGATAATAAGCTGCGACATAGTTATATGTGATTTGAGTTCAAGAAATCCAAATGTCATGTATGAACTAGGAATAAGGCAAGCATTTAATTTACCGTCAGTTTTAATAAAAGACAATATAACAGATAGGGTTTTTGATATCCAAGGGATTAGGACCGTAGACTACAATGAAAAACTAAGAGTTGATTTAGTTGAAAAGGATATTCAAAAAATTAAAGTGGCCATTGAGAAAACTATATCAGAGAATGGGAAAGATATAAATTCACTTATTCAACTGCTTGGTGTGCCACCGGCAGAAATAAGCAACAGTTCTAAAGTATCAAATGAAACAAGCTTGTTGCTGGAACAGCTCAAAGACATATCTCAAAGAATCACCAGAATTGAAGACAATATTATCACTTCAAGACAAATAAATCCTCCTAATGTCCCCGTTCTACGTCGCAGATCAAAATTTACTTTGCCAAACGGCGAATCTATTACTCTAGGAGATACATTATACAGTAAACCAGGAGGTAAAGAATTGGGTTATTTTCAAGGAAGAAACGATAAAGGATTCGTTGTTAGTAAAACTGTATCTGGCCAAGATCCTACTGTAATTCCAATAGATTCTGAAATATATGAAACCTTATCAACCTCTCCTTTTTAACCAGTTGCTCTAACGCCGCGCGGATGAGCGGCGGAAGCGCAGGCGAGCGTGCTCGCCTGCGCTGGAGTCCGCTCGATCCGCTGGTTGGCCGTAGCGAAGCGGAGTGCCAACAAGTGCTTAACCGGACGGCGAAAATGTTGGTTGTGTTGACGCGGCAAGTTTGGGTGGGGCACCAGTTAACTTAACATGAGGGCTCTTTGTGGCAGAAAAGTTAATTTGCTGAACCTGACAGCCCGTAAACATTGGAGATGTTCGCTTTATAACGGCCTTTCACGTGTCGGTAACATTGAAAGCCTTTATTGTTGTTGCAACTTAGTTGCAAGCAACCGTCAAGCCCTTTATTGTCAAGGTAGAACGCCGGTTCGACTCCTGCAGCCGTTTGGTATGAATTCAAAAAAATTATGAAGAACAAAACTATTATCGAACTTTGGAAACACAATGGTGGGCAACTTCCGTTTGCCGTAAGAAGAAATACATGGAGCGACAATCATTATGCTGTTATCCACGAAGTAAAACCAGGTAAATTGCCCTACGGTCATGCTTTCGGCATATATTTTTTTGGAGGGAAACCAAAGACAGAAGCTCCCGAACAAATTTCCAGTGCTGGCTGTTATCAGTGGGAGTTAGTGGAGGGCTTTGGATTCAAGAAAGGAGAGTATAAAGGAAAAAAGAAAGCTCTTAGGGTTTACAGAAAAGATGAAATGTTTGATTTTGGAAATACTTTAATTCTGGAAAAGGGATGAAGACCATTGAAGAAGTTTTCAAAGAGGAACCCTCATATATCAAATGGTGTCTTGAGAAAGTTGAACACTTTTGCCTTGTTCCCGAAGAACTTGCGCAATTGAACCCCGAAGATTCTCAAAAGCGAATCGGAGGAAAATTGAGAAAGATCAATCACGAAAGATTTGAAAGCCTTGAGCTGAACAATGCCGTTGATCCGACAACGGCATGAATTCCCCGGTTTTCGACATGCAGGCTTGCGGCGGTTCAACTCCTGCAGTTTGACTTTTGGGGCTTCTTCAATATTTGCAAAATAAATTAATGATTATTAACAGATAGTTGTAAATTATGTTTTATTCCTGGTCCCGCAGTATTTCTGCTGCAACCCCTTTTTTCGTTTTCAACGTCTCCAGCGTAAATTACCCGCCTGTCCAGCCCATACTTCCTTTGATACTATCATTTTCCTTGAAGCGTTCCCTTAAAGAGAATATTGGAGTATGTTAAGCTTTTGAAATATCTTAACCCCGTATTTTACAGAAAATAACCCTGTCCCGGTTTGGTTGAAAATAAGCAAACTCAGCCAAAAAAATATGCCAAGCCTTCCGCCATGCGGCGAAGGGCTTCCATCACCTCCGAATGACAAGAGAATATGACAGAAAATAATATCATCGAATTAACTCCGTTCCGCATCGATCTGACCCGTGCCCTGGCCCGCCGGGGCGAGCGGCTTCTGGCCTCGAACGACCTGGCCGACGAGGTCGCAGCCCTTGAACCCCTGGAGGCGTACTATGTCGTCAAGGAGATCGGTTTGGACCGGGCCCTGCCCATCCTCCGCCAGTTGAGCCAGGAACAATTGGAGGCCTGCATCGATCTGGACTGCTGGAACCGCTACGACTTTGCCGTTGACAGTCTTGATGAATGGCTGGCCGCCTTTGCGCTGGCCGGCCCCGAAACCCTGGCCACGTCTTTTTTCTCCCTGGATTATGTGGTGCAGCTCCTCTTCCTGACCCAGACCGTCACGGTGTATGATCCTGATACGGATCAGGTCCCCCAGGAGGACGAGGAGCATGGCAAGCCCCGGGCCATGACCCCGGACGGCTTCTATCTCCTGGAGTTGAAAACCGAAATGGCGCTGAAGATCCATCCCTTTACTTTGCTGGATGCCATGTACCAATACGATCCCACCGGCACACACCAACTCCTCAGTCAGGTTCGTGTGGATCTGCCGACCCAGATCGAGGAAGAGGCCTTGCGCTTCCGCAATAACCGCATGCAGGATATGGGCTTTGTCACACCAGACGAGGCCTCCGTTCTCTTCTCCCGGCCTGCCAGCCGGCAGCCGTTGCCCCGGCCCCAGAAACCGCTGGACAGTGCCCTCACCCGGGTACCGTCCGTGTATGCCGGCGCCTTGCTCGCCACCACCCTGTTACAGCAGGCCCTGTCCCTGATCACTGACCAGGAATTTCTGTCCCGCCTGGAGCAGGAAATCGTCTGGGCCATCAACAGCGCGGTTATCGCCTATGGAGAAAAAACGCAGGATATCAAGCAGATCACGGACATCGCCGAGCGGGTGCGGGACACCATTTCCCTGGGACTGGAATCGCTGTTGGCAAAGCAGGAACCCAATTGCCCCCTGGATGGCCCGGAAGCAGCCGCCAAGGCAGCCGCCTTGCTGGAGGTCTGGGCCATAACCGATCTGTTCCGGCACGGCTTTGCCGCCACCCAGGGGCTCCAGCAGGAGGTGCGGCAGGCCCTGCGTGAGCCCCGATTTCGCGCCTGGCATGACCTGGCTGATACGCAACAGTCGGATGAGCCGATTGATCGGCTGGAGCGCGCCTTTGTGAGCGCGCTGCTCGGCCGTCACCCCCTGCACGGCGGTTTTGATCCGGCCAAGGCCGAGGCAGTGAAGGCCTTTGCCTGTCTTGCCGATATCGAGGCGGCCCGCGGCCGTCTGAAACGGCTGGTCGACCAGATCTGCCGCCAGGCTTGATCTTCTGTCGCCAGGCAATTGACCATTTAATCGTAAAACCATGAAGATACGCAAACTCACCCCTGAAAATTATGCCAAGGTTTCCGCCTTGTTGCGGCAGGCATTCCCCGGCAGCACGTATGAAGTGCAATTAGTGGAAAATCTCCATAAGCATGGCAAGGCCGTGCATGCGTGGGTGTGTATTCATATCAATACGGTCATCGCCGCAATTGTTTTTTCCAATGCCTATGATGGCTCTGCGGTTTGCGGCCTGCATCTGGCCCCGCTGGCGGTGAAGCCGGAGTTTCAAAGGCAGGGGATAGGCTCCGAGTTGCTGCGCTTTGCCTTACGGCAGGAGGTCCTCAAGGCAAATACCATCTTTGTTTTAGGCAATCCCCGCTTTTATCAAAAATTTGGCTTTGCGCCTTGCGCCATGCCGCTTTGTCCCTTTGATAAAGATAATGCCCATTTCCTGAGCATCCGCAATAGCACAGTGAGCCAGTTCACCGTGGGTTATGAATCGGAATTTAACATTGGGACGCCGGGGACAGCTGGCGGGGGCGGATCGCGGCTATCACGTAAGCCTTTGAAAAAATAACATGGCCGGAGAAATGCGCCCCAACGGCACTCTTTTCAGTACCCCCCCCCATGAGGGGTATAAGGAGCCGTAACGAAATTGAAAAAGGGCCATGTTATTTGGTAACGGCTCCTAAAAAAAACAGGGGGAAAAATGGCGCAAATCGGCAGGATAAATAGGCTTACGGTAAAAAGAACCCGGGACTACGGCGCCCACCTTGATGGCGGTGAACTGGGGGATATTCTCCTGCCGGTCCGGGATGTCCCTGAGCAGTGCCGGCCAGGCGATGAGGTCGAGGTCTTTGTTTATACGGACCGGGAAGATCATCTGCGGGCCACCACCCGAAAACCCCAGGCAATGGTCGGTCAGTTTGCCGGATTGCGGGTGGTGGCAAGCACCTCGTCGGGCGCCTTCCTGCACTGGGGGCTGGAAAAAGATCTGTTTGTGCCGAAGAGTGAACAGCAGGAGATAATGGCGGAAGGCAAATCATATGTTGTCTTTGTCTTCCTTGATGAAAAAACCAACCGCATCACCGCCTCGGCAAGGCTGGACAAATTCCTCAGTCCGCAGCCCCCGAACTATGCAGAGGGAGAAGAGGTGGACCTTATCATCTATGAGAAAACAGATCTGGGCTACAAGGCGATTGTCAACCATGCCCATAGCGGCATGGTTTATAAAAACGAAGTGTTTCAGCAGCTTCTCATCGGCCGGCAGCTGAAAGGCTACATAAAAAAGATACGCGAAGACTTCAAAATTGACTTGAGCCTGCACAAACCTGGCTATCAAGGCGTTGATGATATCTCCCAGGCCATTCTGCGGGCTGTAAAAGACCATGGCGGCCGGATTGCCGTCACCGATAAAAGCCCGCCGGAAGATATCTACTCCCTGTTCGGGGTAAGCAAGAAGACCTTCAAAAAGGCCATAGGCGCCCTGTACAAAAAAAGACTTATCACCCTCGACCCCAGCGGCATCAGCCTTGCCGGCGGTGAGCAAAAAGCCGCCGCATCGCATACCGTGGCGGCAAACGATACGCGGACGCGAGAGAGAAGATGAGTGAAAAACCGGATAAAGAACAGCAGTTGATAGCTTTGGCCGAAGCGCTGCAGATGGAGATGATCATCAACCAGGCGTTAATCGATGTGCTGGTTGAGAAAGGGATCTTGACCCATGATGAGATTATGGCCAAGACCAGAGAAATCAAAATAAAACAGGGGATCGTGTTGAGCAGCGAGGCCAGCAACAAGGCGTCGAATTGAGGGTTGACTTTTTTCAAGAAGGGATCTGGTGACTTTTTGGGGCAATAAGGTTGCTGGAGTGGGTAGTTGGAAGGAATCACTCAAAGCGGAATTTTCACGTAACGATCTGTCCGAACTCTCCAGACCGGCTCGCTTAACACCATGGATCCTGCGAATAGCGTTGAAAAGCGGAGGAATAATCGACAATGAGTAAGAATTACCTCGGGCGATTGCCGGAGAACGACCCTTTGCACGGTTATCTCCAGTATGATATCCAGCCATTGATCAACGGCTCGACAGGCCATGCGGCATACCGGGTTTTCAGGCTGCATGGATCTAATGATGTTTACCTGTACGAGGACAGGCACACCGGGGTGAAGGTCGTCGGCAAGTTCTTTCTCTCGTCGCGGAAATGGGACTCGAAGAAGGCTTTCTCGCGCTTGACGAGCGAATTCAACAATCTCTGTCTTATGCGCGATTACGGGATGGATGGCTATCCTCACCACGTTGTCAGGCCGTTGGGCCGCAACAATTCGCTGAGCGCCCTGTTGGTCACTGAATATTGCGAAGGCGAACTGCTCAGTGAGGTGATACAGTCCGTGATCCAAGGCAGGGACGCAGATTACCTCTATGGCAAACTGACGGCCCTGGCGTATTTTCTGTCGGCCTTTCATAATCGGACGGCCTTTGGCGTGGGAGTCAACTTCAATCAGGACTGCGATTATATGGACTTGCTGATAGACAGGCTCCTTGCCATCGGAGCGATCAGCAGGGACGAGGCGCGCGAGCTGTATTGGTTGCGCGATCAGTGGCGCAATCAACCCAGGATGTGGGAGGATCAAAAGGTACTCGTGCATGGAGACGCGACTCCGGATAATTTCATGTTCGGTGACGGGTTGAACGTGATCGCCTTCGATCTGGAACGAACCAAGCGCGCGGATCGTGTTTTCGATACAGGACGCATTGCCGGCGAGCTGAAACATTTCTTCATGCGGGCGACGGACGACAAGGATGCCGCTGATTCATTTATCGGTCACTTCCTGTGGGAATACGCCTGCCACTTTCCTGACCGCGAAAGTGCCTTCAAATCGATAACCGGCAGGACGCAGTTCTATATTGGCATTACTCTGCTGCGTATCGCGCGGAATAATTGGGTCGACCCGCCATACCGCCGCCGCCTCATCAACGAAGCAAAGGAATGCTTGCGGAGGTTTTGATGATTGTAAAGGGAATAATTTTTGATATCAACGGAACGCTCACGGATATCCACACCAACGAGATGCACGACGATATCTATCGCGTGATCAGCAATCTGCTTTCCTATCAGGGGATATTCCTTGACCCAGCCACGGTGAAAGAGTTGTATTTTCAGATTATGAAGGAACAGCGGGCGGCGAGCGCTGAGCGGCATCCCGAGTTTGACGCGGTCGGTATTTTCCGCGAGATGATAGCCCGGAACTCGACCGAGTTTACGCAGCGTCTATCACCTGGGAAGCTTGAACAGCTTCCGCTGTTTCTTGCCGAGACGTATCGTGCGGTATCTCGCTTCAGGCTGCAGCTTTATCCCGGGGTGGAAAACACCATAAAACAATTGCTCCCGAACTATCGTTTAGCGGCCATATCTGACGGCCAGACTGCCTATGCAGTTCCCGAATTGCACGCGGTGGGATTGGCGGACTCTTTTGAGACGGTTACCGTCTCAGGGGATGTAGGTTATCGCAAGCCGGATAAACGGATGTTCGAGAGCGCGTTGACCGCGATGCAGATGGCGCCGGCAGAGGTCTTGTTTGTGGGCAATGACATGTACCGCGATATATTTGGGGCAAAGGAACTCGGCATGAAGACGGTGTTTTTTAAATCAAACCAGGGGACGCAGGAAAAAAAAGGCGTTGAGCCTGACTATATTATTTATAATTTCCCTGAGTTGCTCAATGCCGTGCGATTCTTTGAGGAACAGTGATTGGGAGCAACAATAATAAAAAAAATCGGGACAGATCTATTTTTTTGATACTTCCCAAAAGTGAACATTTCTCCCTTGCTATCTGACCGGATAGGAGTCAGCAACCTGCTGTTCAGCCACGCTGACAAGTATTCTGCGGATATTTCGCTATTGCGGCGAAGCCAGGTGTACCGTCAGCAGAAAAGCCTCCGGCCTGATTTTCGGCTTCACAAAATACCAAAGGGTCTGCAGCCGAGACGCGGCAGACCCTTTGGTAATATCCTTTATTGCAAATATTTTTTGTTACAACCGGGAATAACCCAGATCAAGATCCAGCATCGGGTATTCTCCGATTCCTTCCTCCCTGGCGCATTCAGGTTCGCTCACCACATAGCGAATGGAAGGATCTTGAGCACTTAGTTCAGCTATCACCTGATCCCTGTCGCCGGGTTGCGTAACGGGTTTGACGTTTACTCCCATTGCCTGTGACTGTTCAATGAATTGCCCCATGTTATTCATGGGTGATTCAGGGAACATGCCGAGTTCGGTGCCCGCGCTTTCGCCTGCAAAAGGCAGAGGAGGCTTGGAAACGTTGAGGGCCACTATTTCACAGTCAAGGCGTTGGGCCATCTTCAGGGTGTAATCTCTCAGTTTTTTGGAATACCTGCCATCTCCCACCACCAGTATCTTGGGAGGCATATTTTTTTGGTCCATCATCCTTTTGATAGATGCTGCCGCACCAGTAGGGTGCCCAGCAGCCATTTCACCGATGCCGATGCATTCCTCCTGCAGTTTGACAACGTTCACGTCCTTGTTCTTGCCTGGTTTAAGCCAGTTGTAAAGGGCCATGGGATACCTCCATTTGTTCTTAACGCGATGTAATGATAGAAAATTATAAAAAATTGATTTTTTGCTTGTTTTCAGCCCCTGTAAATAAGCATCAAGTGTGCCAACTTGCATATTTCGAATATTATTCAGTAAAATCAGATAATTAAAAAATAAAATATTTGTCAATGACTTAGCTGCCGGTCCGCGGGGGGACTCGTGTTGCATAGAGCAACACGAAGGCAGAGAAAAACGGTGGAAAGGAAGAGGGCGCGTCCGGCCAAATAAATGCCGGGAAATCGGCCCATGAGGCGGGATGGGATATTTTTTCGGGCAGGCGATGGCTCGGGCGGTCAAGCAGATCTGTTTGTTGCAGAATGAAATCTCAGTGACATTCTGCAACAACCGTAGAAAAAAATCTCTATTTTCATTTCTTCTTCATTTTTTGGGTTTATCAAGGTGCAAGGCATGTGAAAAATATGCTATATATTTCTGTCAGGTTTTGACCGTGGCAGGCCATGATTCCCGTGATAGTTGCCGCGCTTGATGGCTCTGGCCTGGGCATTTTGGCTACCTTCTTAGTTGCCATCACCAGCCCGTAATTCCCAAGATGAATAAACTGATGCTTAACAACGCTAAAAAAACTTTGCCCGCTGTTATCTTCTGGCTGACGGCATTTCTGCTTCTTTTCTGGGGGCTCGGGCAGAAGGCCCTCTGGGGTTCGGAAGACCGGTGGGCCGAGATTGTCCGAGCCATGCTGCTCACCCGGGATTTTTTTCATCCCAGCATCAACGGTCTCGAATATTTTGATAAACCCCTGTTGGGTTACTGGTTGATTGCCTTGACCCAGGCCATAACCGGCAGTCTCAATGAGCTGGCCGTCAGGCTGCCCAGCGCCGTAGCCGGGCTGGTGGTCCTCTGGGGCACCGTGGAGCTGGGCCAGCAACTATGGTCCAAAGAGGTGGGCAGGACCGCGGGCTGGCTGCTGTTAACCTCTTACGCCCTGATCTTCTGGGCCAGAATCGGCGAAGCGGATATGGAAAACCTGGCGGCCATCACCATGGCGGTTGTCTGGTACTGGCGGCGCAAGGAAAAACCGGTTTTTCTGACCTACTTTGTTTTTTATCTGATCTGTTTTGCCGGGGCTCATACCAAAGGCCTCACCGCCGTCATTGTGCCTGTGCTGGCCATCCTGCCTGATCTGCTGCTGCGGAATCGCTGGAAGACCCACTTCAATTTCCGGCACATTGTGGCCCTGCTCGCGGGCGGCGTCATCTATCTCCTTCCTTTTGTCATTGCGAACTCGACCAGCGGCGGCTATCAAAGCAGCGGACTCTACCTGGTATTCCGCGAAAATATCCTGCGTTACTTTCAGCCATTTGATCATAAGGAGCCCTTTTTTGTGTACTTTTTCTATGTCCCGTCCCTGTTGCTGCCCTGGACCCCTCTGTTTCTGGGATCACTTTTCGGCAGCCGGCAGCTGCTTGGGGCAGGTGATAAAAATACGCGCTGGCTGGTGAAAACCATGGTGCTTATTTTTGTCTTTTTCACCCTGTCAGGGTCCAGGCGAAATTATTATATTCTGCCCATTATCCCCTTCTGCGCTCTCTACATGGCGGTCTTTCTGCAAACCGCGGGCAATGATAAATTGAAGCGCATTTTTCTTGCTCTGCAGATCGCCCTGCTGTCCGTGGCCGCCATGGTGGAATTGCTGACCCCGGCGCTGTGGCCCATGGTGCGGGAGCGCATCGGTTTTGTGCCGCCGGAGGCCATCGCCCTGTTCACCCCGGTCATCGGCATATTCGCCCTGGCGGTCTGGCTTCTCCTTCGACTGGAAACTTGCCCAGTCCCGTCATATCTGGGTGTCAGCCGCAATATCGGCCTGCCCGTGCTTTCCGCTGTCATTATCATGGGCGGGTTCTTCTGCTGGCAGCATATAGCCCTGGATGTTTATCGTACGGGCAAGCCCTTTGCCCTGCGACTTAAAGAGGAGATCGCCAGGGCAAAAATCAGCCCCGGGGACATCGCTTTCTATGGTAAACAAGCGAAAGATGTGGTTTTTTATCTGGACCAGCCGAAGCCTATTCAGATGCTCACCTCCCCGGAAGAGGCGAGCCGGTTTCTCAACTCTCCGGACGCGGTGAAGCTGATCATTGTCAGACAGGATTGCCGGAATGACCTTCTCCCGCTGATTCCCCCTGCCTATCGCGAAAAGCCGCTGTTCATCCAAGAAATTTTCCCCTGGGAACAGAAGAAGTCCTTCTCGCGTCTCGCGGCCTGGGAAATTGCAACGGATTCAAGCAAGCTGTAGAAATTGATGATTTGCAGCGCGGGTTGTTGTGCCGTAGGTAATCGTTCCTGGGCAGGGAGGTCTGGCTATCTCCCGCCCCCCTTGTTCTGCCGATGGCTGACAAAAAGAAAGAGTTTTTGATTTTTTGCCGCCTACTGATGATTTGCTTGCAACAGGCGAGCTTTTCTGCTATAAATACAGGATTAAATTACGTGACCGGAAAGATCGTGCTGATAATTCTGGGGGTTGTGTTATGGGACAAACAAGTCGTCTGTTGGGGGAATATTGGCGGTAGAACGCCGTGAAAATCCGTGTTTCCCTGATACGATTCCTGGTATCGGCGCCAGAGATATGAAAGGGGTTGCGTAACTGCGCAGCCCCTTTTTTCTATTCGTTCAGTCGCAGGGCGCTTCCGGCATTTCGGCCGCCGGAAAGAGCGTCTGCCGGCTGCGCTAAGGCAAATCAATCGCAAGCAAATAATATGCAGCGCCGGGCGCGC
Source organism: Desulfobulbaceae bacterium (assembly GCA_023230525.1). Lineage (GTDB taxonomy): Bacteria > Desulfobacterota > Desulfobulbia > Desulfobulbales > SURF-16 > SURF-16. The sequence continues at coordinate 12,008 of JALNXE010000041.1, read as the reverse complement.
GATCCGGCGTGACAAGTTAAACCGCAATTTATATACCCCGGCAAGGGGGAAACTTTATGCCTGAAGCGGCGGTTAAGGTGTTTGCCGAGCAGCTCGCAGGTAAAAACCCGTTATGAAGAGTGGGGGGGTTATGATAGAGAAGACAAAATGTACGCTGTACAGTGGTGGAATGAAAGGCGCGGAAGCTGCGTTCGGCGAGGCTGCCGAGCAATGGGGACTGCAGGAGGTGAATTTTTCATATGAAGGCCATGCCATGGCCCGGGACAAGCACGTGGTGATGCTTTCGGAAGATGAGCTTGCCCGGGGCGATATCAGCATGGAACTCGCCTCAAAAATGATGAACCGCACCTATTATGAAAAAAAGAAAATCAGGAAGGTGCTGCAGTCCATTTTTCATATGGTCAATAAGGGTCACCAGGTTTTTGTGGTGGGCAAAATCCTGGAAGATAACAGCGTCAAGGGCGGCACCGGCTGGGCGGTCGAGCTGGCAAGGCTGTTTAATCGGCCGGTAAGCGTCTATGACCAGGAGCAGAAGGCATGGTTCACCTGGAAAGAAGGTGCCTGGAAGCCGGAGTTCCCCATGATTGCCTTTGATACTATTGCCTGCTCCGGCACCAGAAATCTGACCGATGACGGCAAAGCGGCCATAGCTGATCTTTTCGTCCGCTCATTCGGGGCGAGCCGATAAATTTTCTTGACAAGCTGCTGGTGGATGGTTTATCTAGCTTGATTCTCGTGTGTATTCTGAAACGGCCCTGATCTGAGGGCCGTTTTTTTAATTGTAATGTACCCAACGTAATTTTTTTCCCGCGGGCGGGGACATGTAGTAACAGAGCTAAAAAGTTTGAGGAAAAAGAGATGCAGAAAGATTTGGCGAAAGTTCGTAATATTGGAATCAGCGCCCATATTGATTCCGGTAAAACGACCCTGACGGAAAGGATACTTTTTTATACGGATCGTATCCACGCGATTCACGAGGTAAGGGGCAAGGATGGAGTTGGCGCCAAGATGGACTCCATGGAGCTGGAAAAGGAAAGGGGCATTACCATTCAGTCTGCGGCGACCTACTGCAGCTGGAAGGACCATTCCATCAACATCATCGATACCCCCGGCCATGTGGATTTCACCATCGAGGTTGAGCGTGCCCTGAGGGTGCTGGACGGCGCGGTGCTGATTCTCTGCTCCGTTGGCGGGGTTCAGTCCCAGAGTATCACGGTAAACCGTCAGATGTCCCGCTACAAGGTCCCGCGGGTGGTTTTCATCAACAAATGCGATCGGACCGGCGCCAATCCTGAGAGGGTGGCCAATCAGGTCAGGGAAAAGCTGGGCCTCAACGCGGTCATGATGCAGATACCCATTGGTCTTGAAGGCGATCTGGAAGGCGTGATCGATCTGGTCAAGATGAAGGCCGTCTATTTTGACGGGGAAAACGGCGAGAAGATCCGTGAAGAGGAAATTCCGGCGCGTCTGCTGGATGAGGCCATGGTAAAACGGGAAGAGATGCTGGATGCCGTGTCCATGTTTTCCGATGAGCTGATGGAAGCGATTCTCGAGGGAGAGCCCACCGAGAAGATGATCAAAGAGGCCATCCGCAAGGGCACTCTCGCCCTGGAGCTGGCTCCGGTTTTCATGGGTTCCGCTTACAAGAACAGGGGGGTACAGTGTCTGCTTGACGCCATTACCATGTATATGCCCAACCCCATGGATATCAGAAATGTCGCCCTGGATCTCAACAATGCCGAGCAGGAATTAGTGCTGTCCTCCAAGCCGGAAGATCCCCTGGTCTGTCTGGCCTTCAAACTGGAAGACGGGCGTTACGGCCAGCTGACCTATATCCGCATTTATCAGGGGCACATGAAAAAAGGTGATACCATCATCAACAGCCGTACCGGTAAAAAGGTGAAGATCGGCCGCCTGGTTCGCATGCATGCCGATGAGATGGAAGAGATAGATGAGTCCGGCGCCGGTGATATCGTGGCCCTGTTCGGCGTTGACTGCGCCTCAGGCGATACCTTCACCTCCAGTGATGTCAGTTACTCCATGAGTTCCATGCATGTGCCGACCCCTGTTATCTCCCTGGCCATTATCCCGGTGGACAACAAGGCCCAGGGTAACATGTCCAAGGCGCTCAACCGCTTTACCAAGGAAGATCCAACCTTCAGGACCTATGTGGATCATGAAACCAATGAAACCATCGTCTCCGGCATGGGTGAGCTGCATCTGGATGTCTACATTGAGCGCATGAAGCGTGAATACGGCGCTGAGGTCAAGGTCGGCGCCCCCCAGGTCGCCTACCGTGAAACCATTACCCAGCGGGCGGAGTTCAACTACTCCCATAAGAAGCAGACCGGTGGTTCGGGCCAGTTCGGTCGGGTGGGTGGCTATATGGAACCGCTGGCCGAGGGTGAATACGAATTTGTCGATAATATCGTCGGCGGCGTCATTCCCCGGGAATACATCAGCTCCTGCGACAAAGGCTTCCGCAAGAGTCTGGAGAAAGGCGCCCTGGCGGAATTTCCCGTCAGCGGAGTGCGCTGCGTCATCAACGATGGTGCGGCCCATGCCGTGGATTCCTCTGACATTGCCTTTCAGCTGGCGGCCATTGGCGCCTTCAAGGAAGGTTACAAGAAGGCCAATCCCGTGCTGATGGAACCGATCATGAAGGTTGCCGTTGAAGGACCCACCGAGTTTCAGGGGTCGATCATGGGCAGTCTCAATCAACGGCGCGGTATCATTATCGGTACCCTGGAAGAAGGCGAATATACTGCTGTTGAAGCCGAGGTGCCGCTTTCCGAGATGTTCGGCTACTCCACCGTGCTGCGTTCCCTTACCCAGGGCAAGGCGGAATTCACCATGGAGTTCAGCGACTACAAACAGGTACCCAAAAATGTGGCAGAAAACTTGATTGAAGAGATGCGCAAGAAAAAGAAAGAGCAGGGGAAATAGGGGTGAGACTATGTTGAAAGAGGATCTGATTCTGAAAAATCCGCTTCGTGTTCTCAGTCCGGCGGACCAGGGGAAGGCAGCAGCCCCCAGGATGGGGCTGGTTATGTCCCGGGCCGGGTTGGGCAAGACCGCTATTCTGGTGCAGATAGCCCTGGACAGCATGCTGCGGGGCAACAAGGTACTGCATGTGAGCATCGGCCAGAGTCTTGAAAAAACGAAAATCTGGTATGATGATATTTTCCAGGACATCGCCAGGGCATGCAATCTGGAGCGTGCCGCAGAGATACAGGAAGAACTCATGAGTCAGCGGATGATCATGACCTTTAACGAGGAGAGTTTTGGCGTCGCCAAACTGCAAGAGCGGCTCAAGGACCTCATCGACCAGAAAATCTTCCTGCCGGACTGTCTGTTGGTGGACGGTTTCGACTGTTCCATCTCGCCGGAGAAGGTTCTTGGCCAGATGCGGGAGCTGGCCAAAGACATGAATATCAACATGTGGTTTTCCGCAGTGTGCCACCGTGGCGACGAGCGGGTCAGCAAAACAGGGGTCCCGGCCCCGTGTCATGAGGCGGACGCCTTGTTTGACACCATCATTCTGCTGCAGCCTGATCCGAAAAAGAAATGCATCGCCTTGAATATCATCAAGCGGGATGGTGAAGTTGGCGGGAGCAAACCGAGCCTGACTCTTGACCCGTCCACCTTGCTGATTCTGGAAAAATGTTGATTTGAATTTGGAGAGTGGATTCCGGATCATGGGTGGATAGTCGTATCTTTTTATCCAGCATCCGGAATCCCAGATCCGCATCCGGAATTTTATGAGATTTCGTCCCTGTATTGACCTGCATAACGGCTGCGTCAAGCAGATCGTCGGTTCCACCCTTTCCGATACCTCTTCTGCGTCGCTCACGACCAATTTTTTATCCCCACACTCCTCCGCCTATTACGCTGAAATGTATAAGGCCGACAATCTGACCGGCGGCCATGTGATTATGCTTGGCTCGGGAAATGAAGCGGCTGCCGAAGAGGCATTGGCCGCCTGGCCGGGCGGTCTGCAGATCGGTGGCGGAATCAATGCCCTCAATGCGGCCGATTGGCTGGACAAAGGTGCCTCTGCGGTTATCGTCACCTCCTACGTTTTTCAGGACGGGGTGATCCATGAAGAGCGGCTGGGAGGCATGATGGCCGCCGTGGGACAGGAACATCTGGTGCTTGATCTGAGCTGCCGGAAAAAAGGGGATGATTATTATATCGTCACCGACCGCTGGCAGAAATTTACCGCGGTAGCCATAACGGAAGAATCGCTCAACTATTTTGCCTCCTTTTGCCATGAATTCCTGATCCACGCCGTGGATGTGGAAGGTAAATGCGCGGGCATTGAAGAGGAGCTGGCCGAGAAGCTGGGCAGATGGACGCCGATTCCCACCACCTATGCCGGAGGAGTGAAAAATCTGGCTGACCTGGAAAAGCTCCGGGCCCTGGGAAAGAACAGGCTGGACGCCACCATTGGCAGTGCCCTGGACATCTTCGGCGGCACCGGAATTACCTATGCCGAGGCCGTAGCCTTTCATCGCCGTTCCTGCGGGCTGTCATGAATGACTCGGGATGACCCGTTCATCGGTGGTCCGGCATGAGCAGATGGTACGTTCTGCTGCTCACGGGCATCTGCTGCATCAGCACCTCAGCCATCCTGGTCACCCTGGCCGGGGTGCATCCCACGGTTTCCGCTTTTTACCGTAATTTTTTTGCCGCCCTTATCTGGCTGTTGCTCTATCCCTTCACCCGCCCGTTCCGGGCTGCCGCTCTCAAGACCGACAGGGTGTCGCTCCTGGAGGCGGCAAACCCCAGTTTCGGTTTTCTCCTTCGCCCCCGCCGGGCCACATTGCTCCTGATCTTACTGGGCTTTTTCTTTGCCGTCGATCTGTGGGCCTGGCACCGGAGCATCATTTTCCTCGGTGCCGGCCCGGCCACCCTGATGGGCAATCTCCAGGTTCTTATTGTTTCCCTGCTGGCGGTTTTCTTGTTCCGGGAAGCCCTGCAGAAATGGTTCTGGCCCGGCTGCCTGCTGGCCCTGCTCGGCATTGCCCTGCTGACCTTGAGCCGCGGTATCGGCCAGGCGGTGTTGCCCGGTGTCCTGTATGGGCTGGTGACTTCCTTCACCTATTCCTTTTTTCTCATCACCCTGCGCCTGCTCAGAAATTATCAGACCACTCCCCAGCAGGTGCTCTTCTGGGTGGCGGTCATCTCCTCCTTGTTTCTTTTGCTGCCCATGGTGGGCGAGGGCAATCTGCTGATACCCGGCCGCGAGGCATTGGGCTTGCTGGCCCTGCACGCCTTTCTCTCCTCGGTGGTGGGCTGGTGGCTGATCATCACCGCGCTGCCCCATGTTCCCGTGGCGATCGCCTCCACCCTGCTGCTGCTGCAGCCTCTGCTGACCAGTATCTGGGGGCATGTCTTTCTGCAGCAGACCCTTTCACCCCTGCAGATTGCCGGAATTTTTCTTGCCGTGGTGGGCATTCGCCTGGCGACCTGGCGAAGGCGATAAGCCGTTGTAAAAAATAACATGGCCAGAGAAATGCGCTGAGAGGTGGGCGTTGCCTTTCCCCGGCTAGCCTCCCGTCCTGTTTTGATCTTTCTATCTGTTTGGCAATACAGGATTTTCGCCTGATCTCTCAGGTTGATTGACAAATGCTGCGCCATCTTTCATGATAGAGTTGCAGCAAATATCGTTCTTCCTGTCTGAAAAAAGGCTGAGCAAAGGAGTGAAATGGAGCATACACTGGTCAGTGCCGGTGATTATCTGATCGAATCCTCCTGCGAGCATCGGGTTTTCGAGGCCCTGCTGCTGACCTGCGTCGGGGTTGCCATTTATGATAAAGTTGCCGAGGTCGGTGGCCTCTGCCACATTCTGCTGCCTGATTCCCCAGGCCCGGAGAGCTCCTGGCAGCCCAAAAGTTACGCCTCATCATGCCTGACCCTCTTTGTCGATGACCTGCTCAAAAACGGTGCGGTACTCGGCAGGCTTGAGGCGGTGGTCGCAGGCGGCGCCCTGGGGATACCTTTCTCGCAATACGATCTGAATCTTGATATCGGCGGACGGACCTGCGAGTGTGTTTACCGTTTTTTGAAAGCCAAGGCCATACCGGTGAAAAAATCGGAAACAGGCGGCTGTTTCGGCATGAAAATATCCATGAATACGGCAACCTGGCAAGCCGAGATCACGCCGTTTTTCCACCCCGAGGATTGTGCGAAACCAATCAGCAAACCCACCCCGCAGCAAATCAGGGAGGCCATCGTCAATGCCAGACCGATTCCCCAGATCACCATCAAGTTGATCCGCCTCATGCATGGCGGCAATTATGACATGCAGGAAATTGCCGACGAGGTAAGCCGTGACCAGGTACTGAGCGCCAAAATCATCAGCTATTGCAATTCAGCATTAATCAGCCCCCTGCGGAAGATCGATTCCATTGCCAGAGCCACCTTGCTGCTGGGGGAAATCCGGCTGCTGGAGGTCGTTATTTCCTCCTCGCTGCAGGATTTTTTTGAAAAACAGGAGGGCGGCTACTCCCTGCTCCGGGGGGGACTTTTCAGGCATGCCCTTGCCGTTGCCAATTTAACCAAGGCCACCGCCCGGAAAATACCGGGGCAGGATGTGCAGACCGCTTATACGGCAGGACTGCTGCATGACATCGGCAAAATTGTGCTGGACCAGTATGTGGCTGAAACCAGGCCGATGTTTTACTGCAGCCCGCGGGAGGGGGTGGCTGACCTGATCAGCATCGAGCGGGAGGCATTTGCCACCGATCACCAGAAGATCGGCGGAGAACTGGCCGCCATCTGGAATCTGCCGGAAAATCTGGGGGAGGCGGCAAGCCTCCATCATTACCCGGAAAGAGCGGTGATCAACCCGGAGCTGGTACACGCCGTCTATATCGCCGATCTGCTTGCTTCGTGGTTTATGGCCGGGGTTGAAATTGAGAAAATAAACACGGCAAAGCTTGCGCAAAGGATGGAGCGAATCGGCCTTGATGTGGCGGTCATTCCTGAAATCGTCGGCAGTACCCCCTGGCATGAGTTGATGTATATCTGAGTGTTGCCGGCTGATATGAATATTTTTCAGGAATTTGTGAAAACTGTCAATTTGCCCATTCATTTTCACGGCCGGCTGATGCCGGACAAAAAACAATTTATCGCTGCCGGAAAAGGTTTCCTCAAACTCTATCTTCCGCTTTTTCTGTTCCTTTTCGCCATCGTGCTTGCCGTCTCCATTGCCAATATCCGCGAATGCAACCGGCAGCAGCGGCAAAAGGCCACGGCCTGCGTCAGAGTGGTGCATGCCGCCATCGACAATACCATCTCCCTGCTTGGCGCCGATCTGCAGTATCTTGCCTCCCTGCAGACAATGAACGCCTTTTTGTCCCACGGCGATGATGAGGCACGTCAGAAACTGGCCGAACAATACGCGGGATTTGCCGCAGCACGGGACAGCTATGTCCGCCTAAGCTATCTGTCGGCCAGCGGCGTTGTCCTTGTCCGGGCAGGCTCCTTCGCGCAGTCTGCGGAAATAACCCCAGGGGAAAAGTTGCCGGATAACTCCCGGGCCGCCTTTTTCCAGCAAACCAAGTTGCTTGGCAAAGGCGAGATGTATCTGGCTGATTCCGGTAATGATGCCGGCACGGCAGGCGGAGAAGGCGGAGCTGAGCCGCTGCTTGTTGCCGCCGCCCCGGTATTTGACGGCAGGGGGCGCAACCAGGGCATGGTGGTTATTGAATGCCGGCCGCTGTATTTTGTCAGGGAGCTGCGGGAGATCGCCGCCGCCTTCCCGGGCGGGGTTTCTCTGGTAAACAGGTGGGGAAATGAGTTCATCCGGGCAGGAGTTCATCATAACAGCAAGGCACCGGAAAGCGCACATGACTCTTTTGCCATCCGGCATCCGGAAAGCTGGGGCGAAATCGCCTCTGCGGACAACGGACAGTTTCAGGACCGGCAGGAAATCGTTACTTTCAGCACCTATCATCCGGCCAAGACCAGCGGGGCGGTCGGCTTGGGACCGGATGAGGCAAATATTGCTGAAGGCCGGGCCAATGATTTTTATTGGAAAATTATCAATCAGTTTGCCCCCAGCCCGCTGGGCGCGGCCAATGTTGTTTTTCTCAGACAGTTTTTCATCGCCTGGGGGGGCCTTGCCTTGCTGTCGGCATTGGGCGTGGCGGTCTGTCAGTTTTACCGTTCCCGTGCAATAACCGGGGAAGAGTCTCTTATCGCCCAGGCCTTGCAGCGGCACAGTGCCGCCCTGGTTATTATTGACCGTCTGGGTGATTTTGTCTCGGTCAACAGGGCGTTCTGTGTGTTGACCGGGTACCAGGCGGAGGAGGCCATTGGCAGAAATCTGCGGGAGATCAGCGGTGAACCGGCAGAGGGTCCAATGCTTGCCATGTGGGAAAGCCTCCGCTCGGGTCAGCCGTGGCAGGGAGAAATCCTGGGCCGCAAAAAGGATGGAGAGAAGTTCTGGGTGCATGTCTCCATTGCCCCTCTTCAAGACCGGCATGGCGCGATCAGTCATTTTGCCGTGGTTCAGCATGATATATCCGAGCAGCGGAGAGTTTTGCTTGAGTTACACCGCCTGGCCTCTTTCCCTGAAGAGAATGCCGATATGATCATCGAAATCAATTTGCATGGCCAGATCACCTATGCCAATCCGGCGTGCATGCACCGTTTTCCCGCCGCCGGAGATGGCCTCGACCATCCGCTGCTCACGGGTCTCGATTCCCGGCTGCTTTTTTTTGATGAAAAGTTGTGGACGGATTTTGCCGATGCCGTCGCTACCGGCGGCACTCATTTTGAACGGCGGGTGAAATTTATCCCGGAAAACAGGTTGCTCCGTATCTACGGCGCGGAAACGACCCCGCTGCAGGAGATCAAACGCTCCCTGCAGCAGGCAAAACAGGAGGCGGTGGAGGCCCGCCGGATGAAAAGCTTTTTTCTGGCCAACATGGGCCATGAGATCAGGACCCCCTTGAACGCCATCCTCGGCTATACCGATCTGATGCTGATGGATGCGGAAAACCCGGTGGACAAAAAGCGGCTGGGTACCATCAGCAGGGCCGGCAAAAATCTGCTGGCGCTTATTAATGATATTCTCGACTTTGCCAAAATTGAGGCGGGCAAGCTGGAAATCGTGCCCCAGGAATTTTCCCTGCGCCAGGCCATGCACGATCTCGGGCACATGTTTTCCCCGCCTGCCGCGGAAAAGGGCATTGATTTTCGCCTTTCCGGCAACGCTGACATGCCGGACTGGGTGATCGGCGACAGCATTCGCTTGAACCAGATCCTGGTTAATCTGCTCAGCAACAGCTTTAAATTTACGGAAAATGGTGCCATTACTCTCCATTGCAGCTATGCGGAGGACACGGCAACCTTCACGGTTGCTGATACGGGGATCGGTATTTCCTGGCAGCAGCAGAAGGTCATTTTTGCCGAGTTCCAGCAGGGGGATTCCGCCTCCACCCGCAAATATGGCGGAACAGGCCTTGGCCTGAGCATCACCAGCCGCCTGGTTTCGCTGATGAACGGCTCAATCAGCCTGGAGAGTAGCATCGGCAAGGGCTCGGTTTTTACCGTGCGCCTGCCTTTGCAGAAATCGGCGGCAACGGAGAAGGGTGCGGCCCCGGAACAGGACGTGCAGATCTCCGGGGAAATGCTGACCGCAGCCCTGGCGGATGCCGGGGTAAAATTGCGGGTATTGCTGGCTGAAGACGATGAGATGAACCAAAATCTCATCAGGGAGATGCTGCGCAATCTCGGCCTCGATACCGACGTTACCGCCAATGGCCAGGAGGCCTTGGACCGGCTTGAGGAAGCTGATTTCGATCTGCTGATTCTCGATATGCAGATGCCCGTGCTGGACGGGATGCAGACCATTACGCGCATCCGTCAAAACGACAGATTGCAGAACCTCTATGTGCTTGCCCTGACCGGTGAAGCCATGCCGGGGGATAAGGAAAAATTTCTCCGGATCGGCTGTAATGATTATCTGGCCAAGCCGCTTGAGCTGGGGGTATTTTACCGGAAAATTTATCTGCTGGTGGCTGGCAAGTATTCACTGACTATCCGGAAAAACAGAGGGGATGAGCCGGCTGACCAGTCTTTTGCCGCCAGGGAGAATTTCGTGCTCAGCCGGGAATTATGTATTCAGATTGCCCAGGCCATTGAGGTGTTGCAGAAGAACCTGAAGATTTTCAATCCGGACCAGATCCGTAATCTGGCCGCCATCTTTGCCGATTTTATCTATATTAAGGAAATCCGCGATCTGCAGCAGGAATTGCAACAGATTGCCGCAACTTTTGATGATGAGGCCCTGCCCCAGCTCATCAGAAAACTGGAGACGTTTTTACCCCATGTTAAGACCTGCCAAGATCCAGAACAAAATTCTGATCGTTGATGATATCGCCCAGAACAGAAGGCTGCTGGCCGAACTGCTGGTGCAGAGCCTGGACTGTCAGATTCGCATGGCTGCCAATGGCGCCGCCGTGCTCGATATGATCGAGCATGATCTGCCGGACCTGATACTGCTTGATATCATGATGCCGGGCATAGACGGCTTTCAGGTTTCCCGCCTTCTCCAGGATAAACAGAAGGCCCGGGAAATCCCGATTATCTTCATCACCGCCAAGACGGATGTGGAAAGCAAGGTGGAAGCCTTCCGCAACGGCGGGGTCGATTATGTGACCAAGCCCTTTAACAAGGATGAGCTGCTGGCCAGGGTCAAGGCCCAGCTCCGCCTGAAAAATCTGCAGGATGAGCTGCGCCAGAAGAACAGGATGCTGGCCGACCGGGAAGAACATCTCTCCCATCTGGTGGATGAGAAGACTCTGACCATTGAAAAAATGTCCTTGGGCCTGGTGACGGTGCTGGAGAATGCCAATCTGGCCAATGATGATGAAACCGGCAATCATATCAGGAGGGTGAGTGAGTATGCCACCCTGCTGGCGGATATCTATGGGGCGGACCGGGCTTTTGTTAAGCGTATCAGGCTCTATGCTTCATTGCATGATGTCGGCAAGGTCGGTATTGCCGATGCCATTTTAAAAAAGCCGGGCAACTACACCCCGGAAGAGTTCGAGGCCATGAAACAGCATGTGGTTATCGGCCACCGCATGCTCGATAATGCGGAGATCGATCCCATGGCCCGCAATATCGCCTATTTCCATCATGAAAAATGGGACGGCAGCGGCTATGTCAACGGTCTGAGCGGCGAGGCCATTCCCCTGGAAGCACGCATCGTTGCCCTGGCGGATGTCTTTGACGCCTTGACCACGGTGCGGGTATATAAGGAAGCTTTCCCCTTTGCCGAGGCGGAAAGGATTATTCAGGCAGAAAAAGGGCGCCATTTCGATCCCCAGGTAGTTGAGGCATTTTTTAAACGAAAAGAGGAATTTATCCGCATAAAGGAATTGTTGACGTGACAACTGGTAACAATAAAACGTCCGGGCCGGGGGACAACAGGCTGCCTCTGGCGGAGGATAATTGCCTCGAATCGCTGACCGTTAAGATCCGGCCGGATCTTTACCGGGCATTTCACCGCTGCAGCTGGATCATCATCCATGAAACAGGACGCAGCCAGCTTGACATCATGCAGGAGATGGTTGAGGATTTTCTCATGAAGCATGGCTGCTGAAGGAATTGCCTGCAACGTTGATTCGTTGCCGGGGTAATGCTGCGGGCAAAAAAGAAGCGGCGCATGGTGATGATCATGCGCCGCTTTAAAACAGAAGCCCAGAGCCGTTTATCTGGTGGGTGCTTCAACCTCTTTCGGTTTGAGGGATTTGTAGTAAACCGGGAAGACGGCAAAGAAGGCCACGGCGATGAGGTATTCCACCCCCTTGATGTGGGTATAATAATCAACCATGGTCTCGTATTCGCCGAGGTTGCCGGTTGCGACCAGAAACTGCCGGAACATTTCGGATACCTGCCAGTCAACCGAGGCCAGACCGCCGACAAACATGGTGATGGCCCAGATGCCGATGATGCCGCCGATTGCCGCGGCAATGCCGAAAAACACT
>JALNXE010000040.1 GCA_023230525.1 Desulfobulbaceae bacterium | reverse complement strand
GTTGAGGCGAGAGCGCCCACGCCAGCGGAAACCGCCAACCGAAGTTGTTGAATTATGGGATGTTTCGTGCTTCATCGATCCGATGTTTTAGCGTCCGCAATGGAGGTTATTGCCATGCCAACTTAAACTGCAGCGGTACGGGTTGCTGCGCTTCGAGATATTTGAAGGTCTCTCCGCTCCGCAACCCAACGGTTTACATATACTGAGGCGAAACAAAATAGTGCTTGACAGCTGCAGGCTCATAGAAGGAGCGGGCCTTGCCCGCGATAGAGATCGCCGCAATGCCACGGAGGTCGCGGGCATGGCCCGTTCCTACGGCCCTGCCTGCACAGCAAGACAGGCAAAGGACTTTTATATAAACTTCAAGCGACTCAGGCGATTTTTTGCCATCTCACCCCTCGGCCAGCGTCTTAAAGGCTTCCCGCTGCTCCCCATTGCCGATGACGGCCACCATATCATTTTCGGCAAAGCGGTAATCAATGGTCGGGTTGGGTGAGAATTGCCCGTCATGGATGACCGCCACCAGGGAGGCCCCGGTGCGGGTGCGGATGGCCGTCTCCTTGATGGTGCGGCCGAGCAGGGGGCTGTCCGCCGGGATGGTCAGCCAGGAGATCTCCAGCAGGTCTTTGGCCTTGTCCAGCTGGCTGAGCAGATGGTAGTCGTAATGGGAATTGTAGATCGGCGCATACAGTTGCCGCCGCACCGTGTCGGTGTAGCCCTGGATCAGGGTCACCGGCACCTGCAGGTGCATCAGGGCCTGGCGGGCGATCTCCAGGCCTGCCTCCAGTTCCGGCAGCACCACCATGTAGACCCCGGTATCATAGAGGGTTTTCATCTGTTCCTGCCCCTCGGCCCGGGCCACCACATGCAGGCCCGGCTGGTGCTGATGAACCAGCTTGACAATGGCCTGGGTGGTGAGGATGGAGGGAATGGTGATGAGCAGCAGCCTGGCGCGGCTCACCGCGGCCGCCTCAAGCACCACCGGCTGGCTCACATCCCCGAAAATCACCGGCAGGCCGGCGGCCTTGCATTCCTCCTTGCGCTGGTGGTTCAGTTCGATGAGGACAAAGGGCACATCGATCTGCTTGAGGATATGGGCGATATGCTGGCCGACCCGGCCGCCGCCGGCAATGATCACATGCTCCTTGAGCCCTTGCTCGGGGATGTTGGCGGTCTGCAGGGCTTCATGCCGGAAAAGCCGTTTTTTCAGTTTGTACAGGGGCGTGGTGAGGCCGGAGACAAAGGGGGTGGCCACCATGCTGATCACCGCGGTGGCCAGCACGAAGGAGTACATGTCTTTGCCGATGGAGTTGGTTTCCAGGCCGACCCTGGCCAGGACAAAGGAAAATTCGCCCACCTGGAAAAGGCCGAAGGCCACGGCGATGGGCACCACGTTGCTGTAGCCGAACAGCCGGGTGATGCCGGCAAAGATCACGCCCTTGCCCAGTGACACCAGCAGCACCATGAACAGCACCGTGCCCCAGTGGGCCAGGAGAAAGTCGATGTCGAGCAGCATGCCCACCGAGGTGAAAAAGAGCAGGCCGAAGATGTCCCGCAGGGGGATGATGTCGCTCAGGGCCTGGTGGCCGTAATCGGATTCGCTGAGCACCATGCCGGCCACAAAGGCGCCAAAGGCAAAGGACAGGCCGAAGAGAAAGGTGGCATAGCCGATGCCCAGACCAATGGCCGTGATGGTCAGGATGAACAGCTCCCTGGAATTCCAGCCGGCGATATAGGCCAGAACCCGCGGCAGCAGCCTGGTGCCCAGGTAGAACATCAGCAGGAGGAACAGGGCGGACTTCAGGGCGGCCAGCCCCAGCATGTGCAGGCCGGCGGCGGGATCGCTCAGCTGCGGCAGGATGATCATCAGCGGCACCACGGCCAGGTCCTGCACGATCAGCATGCCGATCATCACCCGGCTGGAGAGGGTTCCCATCCAGCCCTGGTTCATCAGGGTTTTCAGCAGGACCATGGTGCTGGACAGGGAGATGAGGGCCCCGAACCACAGGGATTCGCCGGGGGGCCAGCCGAAGAATCTCCCCAGGCCAAAGCCCAGGCCCATGGTCAGCAGGATCTGGATGGGGGTGCCGATCAGGGCGACTTTGCGCACCGGTTTGAGCTCGTTGTGGGAAAATTCCAGGCCCAGGGCGAAAAGCAGCAGGGCCACGCCGATTTCCGCCAGCAGTTCGATCTGATGGATGTCTTGAACCGTCACCCCGGCGGTGTAAGGGCCGATGGCGATGCCCGCCAGGATGTAGCCCAGGATCAGCGGCTGCCTGAGCCGCTGGGCAATCAGGGCGCCGAAGAGGGCGGCGATGACAATGATGATGATATCTGCTGCGATTCCCACTACGTTGACTCGGCGGCGGGCTCTTCCTGGCGGCCGTCGTAAAAGGCGAAAGAGTTTTTGCCCTTTTCCTTGACCGTATACATGGCGATGTCGGCACAGCGCATGAGGCTTTGCATGTCTTTCCCATGCTCGGGATAGAGGCTGATGCCGATGCTTGCCCCCAGAAGAAAGTTCTTTTCCGGCAGATGATAGGGCTGCCGGGTGAGGAGTTCAATGATCTTGCCGGCAACCTGGGCGGCATTCTCCGCCTGGTGAATGCGGTCCAGGATGATGACGAACTCATCGCCTCCCACCCTGGCGACGGTATCCGGTTCCCGGATTGACTGCCGCAATCTCCTGGCCACCTCCTGCAGGACCAAGTCACCGGCCCGGTGGCCGAGATTGTCGTTAATCGGCTTGAAATCGTCAAGATCCATATAGAGCAGGGCAAAGCTGTAATCATGGCGGCGGGCCCGGCGGATGCTCTGCCGCAGGCGGTCTTCAAAGAGATTGCGGTTGGGCAGCCCCGTCAGGGCGTCATGGTCGGCCAGATGGCGGATTGACTCCTCCATCTTCTTGCGGCCGGTAATGTCCCGCAGGGTGGCCACATAGGCCTTTTTCCCTTTCCAGCGGGTTTCCGCCATGCGAATTTCGGCAATGCGCTCACCCCGGCCGGGATGGACAAAATTTATCTCGGTGGCTTCTACGGAACTCATGGGAAAGCTGAGTTGCGTGCCCAGCAGCTCCTTCCGGGATAAGTTGAAAAGATCGGCCGCGGCTTGGTTGAGAAACTGCACATCACCCTCGGTATCGACAATGATGATGCCGTCAAGACTCTTTTCAATAATGGCATGGAAGGTCGCCCGGCTTTCGGAAAGCTCCTCTTCAACCCTCTTGCGGTCACTGATATCCATGAAGCTTTCCAGCAGGTACTTTTTCCCGCCCATATAAAGCGGTACTACAGTCTTGAGGATAGGCAGGTGTTCCCCCCTGCAGGTGAGCAGCAGCCGTTCCGAATTGTCCACCTGCTGACCCAGGTCGGTGATGGGGCACTGGCCTTTTTCCGCAGGGCAGATAAAGCGGTTGCAGACCTTGCCGCAGATCTCCTGTTTGGTTGCCCCGATCATCAGGCAAGCCGCAGGATTTGCGTCCATGATGGTATGGCTGGCAACATCAATGAGCAGCACCCCGGCCTGGATGGTATCCATGATCAATATATTTTTGCGGGCTTCCTCCTGGATCTCGCGGGAGGAGACTTTGATCTCCCTCATCCTCCGCAGAATCGCCTGAATCCGGCCCCACAGGGTTTCCGGGCTGAGGGGTTTCTCCAGGTAATCGACAGCCCCGACCCGCAGGGCCTCTATGGCGGTTTCCAGGCTGCTGTCTGCGGTGAGCACGATGGACTGCATGAAGTAAGGCTGGATCTCCTTGGCCCTGGCAATGAGTTCCAGGCCGCCCATATCCGGCAGGGCCAGGTTCGCGACCAGCACATCCACCGGCTGCTGTTCCAGGATATGCAGGGCCTCCCGGCCGGAGGAGGCAGCAAACAGCACCAGTGAGCCGTCAGGTTGCAGCCGGCTTAAAAGTTCCGGCAGGGCCGGATCATTATCAACGATGAGAATGGTATCAGGGGACATCATAAAAAAAACCTTGCCAGGCACGGGATAATGCGCCCAAAAAACCTGGGGGAAACAGAAAAGATATCAGCCGCCATTAAGCGGCGCCCGCTTTTGTTTGCCGGAAAGAAAATCCCATGACTTTAGCACAATTGCTTGCTGAGGAAAAGGAGGAAAGTAACTTGCAGGAAAATGGCCTGTCCGCTTCCCCCCCCGCAAGGCGGGGAGGCCCGGCCCCTATCCGGATCCGCGCTAGACCATGCCGCAGCCCAAGGCAAGGGCCAGCAGAAAGAGCAGACCGGCGATGATTTTCTGCAGACCGGCCAGGGTGATCTTTTTCAGCAGGCGCGCCCCGGCAAAGGAGCCGATAAAGGCGGCCAGGGAGCCCGCGGCAATCAGGCCGGTCAACCCCTGTTCCCGCAACCCAGGCAAATCCTGGCGGAAGAAGGTGGTCCCGTAGATGACCAGCCTGGAGAGGTCAACCACCACGGCGGAGATCACCATGGTGCCGATCAGGGCGTTTTTGTCCAGCCCGGCGCGTAGCAGAAAGGCGGTGCGCAATGCCCCCTGGTGGCCGGACAGGCCGCCGAAAAAACCGGACAGCAGGCCGCCCAGCGGGATGAGCTTGAGATCAAAGGCGAGGTTTTTAAAAGAGGGGGTCAGCTCGATGGCGGCAAAGACCATGATCAGGGCGGCGATGATCGATTTTTCCACGGTGATGACATGGGCGCGGCCCCAGAGCACGTAGCCGGCTAGGGGCGGCAGGGCGGTGAACCAGTTGAGCAGCATGGCCCCGAATATGGCGGCCGCCGCGCCCGGCAGGGCAAAGAGCAGGACGATTTTCAGGTTGGCGTGCCGGCCCGCCAGCAGCACCTTGAAGATGTTGTTGGCCAGATGGATGGCGGCGGTGGCGGCAATGGCGATCTTCATCGGAAAGAAGACGGCGAAAACCGGCATGAGCAGGGTGCCCAGGCCGAAGCCGGAAAAGAAGGTGAGGCCGGACACGGACACGGCGACAAGGCAGATGATGATATATTCCGGCATGATATCTTAATTAGTGGTCTTGATTGATGAATTCGTAAAAAGTCTGTTTTCACCACGGAGCACGCAGAGATCACAAAGAAAAAAAATTAATTACAATTAGTTATCTCTGTGAGCTCTGTGCTCTCTGTGGTTAATTTTCAGTTTTTACGAGTCCTTCTTGCTTGGTTGGAAACTGTAAAGCATTTTACGCCGAGGCCAGCGGCAGGGTGAAGCGGAAAATGGTCCCCTCTTCAGCCGATGAGGTGAAATCGATTTTCCCCTTGAGGAAATCCTCCCCGAACAGTTTCATGGAAAAGGTCCCGATGCCTCGGCCAGGTCCGGGTTTGGTGGTGAAATGCCTCTGGAAGATGCGCAGGCGGATATCCTCAGGGATGGCCTGGGCGTTCCAGACCGTAAAGGCGATGTTGTTCCCCTCCTGGCTGATGCCGATTTTCACCTCGCCGTCCCAATCGGTTGCCTCAAAGGCGTTGGTCACCATATTGGTCAGCACCCGCAGCAGCAGTGAAAAATCGGTGGTGATGCTGACCGGGGGAATGGCCGCGGGAAGAATGAGCGATTTGCCCAGGGCCGCCGGGTGGCTTGCGAAGAAATCGCCCAGTTCCTGCATGATCTCAAGGATTGGTAGCGGATGGAGAACCATCTGGTAGCACTCTTTCTTGGTCCGGGAGAGGACCCGCTGGATGTCTATTTCCTTTTTGAGCCGCAGGAGCAGCTGCTGTAATGTTTTCACCCGGTTATGCTCTCCCGCCTCCTGGCTGAGCAGGTCGGCCGTGCAAACTAAACCGGTCAGGATGTTGTTGATGTCATGGAAAAAGACCCGTTCCAGCGAGGCCCAGGCCTGCTGGTTGGTGATGTCCTGCATGAAAAGCAGGAGAAACCGGTGGTTCTGGTAGGTGATGGGGTAGGAGCGGACCTGGAAGCAGATCTCGATCTCTTCGCCGTCCTTTATCACCGTGGCGGCACATAGCCGCTCCTGGGGCGTATTTTTTTCCAGACCGGCGACAATGGCGATGGCCGCCCCGCAGGTCAGACAGGATTTGGTGGTGCCGCAGCCCTCCGGCTCCTCATGGGCATGGACGCAGCGCAGCATCTCTCCCGGCCGCAGGCCCAGCACCTCATTGGCATCCGCATAGCCCAGCAGCTTCAGCGTGGTGTCATTGACGGCGAGCACCTGCCGGTGTTCGTCGAGTACGGCAATCAGGCCGGAAAGGGATTTCATCAGCCCATCGATAACGGGATTACAGCTGACAAGCCTGATCTCCTCCTGCAACTCCTTGTCGGTACACCGTTCTGCCGGGGCAAAATATGTCTTCATGTCAACACCTTGCTGTCTGTCTGCTGTTTTTGTGCTGTTGCGGCAGGCCGGTTGATGGGTTGATGGGAAAAACGGGTGGATGAGTGATGCACCGCGGGAAAATCGAGACGGTGGGGATCTGTTATTCATAATAGTAAGGGGCGGTTGTTTCCTGCAAGCCCTATTTTTCATCCGTGCCCGGCAGTCCGGCATTTCCGGCAAAGCTGCGCTCGCGGTCAGCTTAAAAAAAAGCAGGAGGAAACCCTGGCAGATTTCCTCCCGTTTTTCTTACCTCGTATCAGGCTGCCGGACTACATTGTTTTGTATCCCCAGCTGTTTGTCTCCATGGGCAGGTCTTTTTCCGGCGCATATTCCAGCAGGGATCCGTCAAAAATTTTGACGTTTTTGTAGCCGAGAATATCGTGCAGCACAAAATAACCCATGGCCGCTGATTTGCCCTGGTTGCTGTAGGTGATAATCTCAACATTTTTATCCGCCGGGATGCCGACACCCATTGCCATCTGTTTCAGTTCCCCGGCATCCTTGAGATAGGAAGGGGCAAAGTCAACGCCGGCATTGGTCATGTATTTATCCGGCCAGAGCCTTGCTCCGGGCAGATGGCCGAATCTTTTGATATGGCTGACCTTCTCATGGCCGAAATGTTCTTCCGGAATCCTGGTATCAACAAAGACAACCTGGGCGGAGCCGATTTTGCTTTTCACCTCGGCCAGGGTAGCCACCTTGGCCGCCTTGAAATCCGCCTTGAAATTGCCGGGTTCGGATATCGTCACCGCAGTGGTAACCGGATTTTGCGACACATCCCAGGCGGCAAATCCACCATCCAGAATGGCTACTTTGTCATGGCCCAGGGCATGCAGAGTCCAGAGCGCCCGGGCGCTTTTGGCCGTATCCTTCACCGTTACCCCCTCATCGTAGACGACAACGAAAGAGTCATTGTTAACTCCGAAATCACGCAGCATCCGGGTCAGGACTTCCGTTTCCGGCATCATGAAACCGATAAACTTGTCGTTCATGGTCTGCCAGGGGCCGAAGGCCTTTACCGCGCCGGGGATATGGCTGTTTTCATAATGGGTAAAGGCGCCCACATCCAGCAGCACCAAATCCTTTTTCTGCAGATTTTTGGCGAGCCAGTCCACACTTACCAGGGGCCCTTCAGCCAGGCTGAGGCCCGGCAGGGCAAACAGGCTCATGAGGGCGGCCGCGAGAAACAAATGCAACTTCTTTATATTATTCATCATCATTCTCCCTATTCTTGCTGTTGTTTCACCGGGTCACATGACCCCATGCAAATTTGACCAGTGGCAATTCCTCCATGGCGGCGTATTCGAGCATTGATCCGTCATAGACCTTGACATTTTTATAGCCGAGAATTTCATGGAGAACGAGATAACCCAGGCCGGCAAACTGGCAGGAATTGCAATAAACGATGAACTCCCTGTTTTTATCCGTTGGCAGGCCGGCGCCTTTGATGATCTGTTCCAGTTGCTCACGGCTCTTGATGGTGGCCGGCGCGCGGTTGGCGCCCGCATTGGTGAGATAGTCGGCAGGGAGACAGACGGAGCGGGGGATGTGGCCGAACCGTTTAACGTCACTCCTTTTTTCCACGCCAAAATGCTGCTCCGGGGAACGTGCATCCACAAAGAGGGTGTTTTTGTCATTGAGTTTATTTTTTACATCATCCAGACTCGCGACCTTGGCCTGGTCCAGTTTTGCCGTGAAATTGCCGGCGGTGGGTGTTGGTTTGGCGTTGTCGATTTCTCGGCCTTCAAAGGTCCATTTGGTGAATCCCCCGTCCAGATAAGAGACATGCTGGTGGCCCATGGTCCGCAAAACCCACAGGGCGGTTCCCCCTTTGCTGGCGTCGCTTATCGAATTCCCATGGTCATAGATTATCACATGGCTTGACTCGTTCACCCCCAGGTCGCGCATCAATTTGCTAAAAACCTCGGGGGGCGGCATCAGCTGGCATGACCTGGCTTCGTTATGCGGTTGCCAGCCGCTGTACTCCATATTGACCGAGCCGGGGAGGTGGCCGACACCATAGTTGGATTCGCTTCTGACATCGATAATCACCAGATCCTTGGCCCGCAGATTTTTGGCCAGCCATTCGGTGGATACCAGCGGGTCATTGGCGGCTGTTGCTGCCGCCGGAAGGATGATTCCTCCCAGGGCAAGCAGCAGCACGAAAATAACTGATTGCAACAGGTTCTTTTTCATGAAAATACTCCTTATGTTCCCTTATGAACTCTCATTGGTTATTGCTGCCCTGACTCTGCCGTCAAAAAACAATTATTTCTTGAGCGCGGCAGGTATCGTGTCCACAATGATTTTTTTGTTGGCTGCCGGATCTCCGGGGACGAGATCAGTCTGGGTCAGGAAGAGTTCCGGATGGCCGTGGCAGGCGTTGCAGGATTGATTCTGCCTGGTTTTGCGCTGGATGCTGTGGACCGAAGCGGAATTCCAGGTGGGCAGGGCGTCATAATTGGCTACCAGGTCTTCCGGGCCGGGCGCTCCTTTCAGCACTTTCTGGAAGTAGCGCAGGGAGGCCAGGGAATCCTTTTTCATGGGCGTATGGCGGACAAGATTATATTTGTAGGGATTTTGCGGAGAGATATCTATGTTTTTGCCGATCTTAAAGGTGACCAGCGGGTCAGAGGGAAAGATAACCTTGATTTTCCCGGGTTCGTTGATATCCAGTGATACGTGGCAGTTGGTGCAGTTGAAGTATTCATTGGCGTGGCATACCGCGCAGGCAAGGGTCCCTTCGGGATGGGCATTGTGCATGGCGATTTTTGAGCTGCCGGACTTGGTGTCCGGATGGCATTGTTCGCATCGCGTCGTTTCCGTGGCATAATAGCGATTGACCCCGGCGGGCTGGGTGTTATGCAGCTGATTTGCCGTATGGCAATCGGCACAGACCATCTGGGCCTTTTCATAATGCACATCGGCGGTGGGGCCGAGAAGGCCCATGTATTCTCCGGCGAAACGGGAACCGTGGCAACCGTAGCAGGTCTTCTCCATGGGCGGTGTTTTTTTGAAGCGATGGCGATCCAGCAAGCCGCCCTTGGCTACCTCGGGCCAGGCCACATGACAGCCGCCGCAGGTGGCATGGCAGTCGGCACAGTCAAGTTTCCATGCCTCGGGCAGCAGGGTGTCCCCCATTTTATGTGGTGCGGTGATGGTGCCGACAATATCAAGAATGCCGTTCAATTTGTAATGCATGGCGTCTTTAAAGGTGGCGGTGATCTCCTCGTGGCATTCCTTGCACACTCCGCCGCCATCTTCCTCGGAGGGATCTTTGATCACTCCGGTATGGGCCTTTTCCATATCATCGACATTGCTGCCGTGATGGCAGGCGATACAGCCTATTTCACCATGAACCGATTCAACGAAATCCTTGGCAACGCCATAATTGTCGCGGCCCCTCACCTGAGGGGCGGAGACACCTCAACCGGCAATTGCGGCGCCGCCGCTGGCCGCGGCTGCCCCATAGCTGTCCATCTCCTCCAGGTCGGTATGGCAGTTGATGCAGGCGCTGCTGGCATCGCCCTCCTCGACTGCATCGCTGATGCCTGAACCGAAGGTGACTGCAATGCCCAGCAGGGTGATTGCCGTCAATGCTAATTTTTTCTTTTTCATTTCCTCTGATCCTCCTTTTTGTTTTTTTTCCTTTGCGCCAACCATTTTTCCGGCGGCTGGCACCCGGATGATGAAGAAGCCTGGGGGCTCGGCGCTGGTTGAGCTGCCGAGTCGCAGGCCGCGAAACCGCAAGCATTCAGGCTTGAAACATGCCGCAATGACGGCACGGATAAAAACGGTACACGGGTAACTGCTGCGTCCCTTCCCCCCAATAAAACTTTTAAGGTGATTACGGGGGCTCGTGGGGATAAGCAAAAATGAAATAGCCTTTTTCCGGCGCTGTATTTCGCCAGGGCGGAAAATGCTAGCCGGCTGATATGGAAGTATTTAATAAAATTCTTATAGGGCAGGGGCGAGGGGGGTGCGGGGCAATAAATGGATCTGGTAAAGGACTGCTTGCAAATGAAGCGTGCCAACTTTTTATTTACCGTGCTGGAAAAGTCATCCAGGTAGAGGAACATTCGGGCACAAGGGGCCGGGCCGGGATGTAAAAAATCATAAGGGCAATTGCCGCCCAAACCTGGGGATTATTTCCCAGGCATGATGTTATGATTTTTGTATCACAAAGTGGTCGCTTTGCAAAGACTTAATGAAAAAAATCCTGTTTATTATATTGAGCGGATAATATCTTGAATGCCTTTGCACAAAGAGATTCAGCTTTGAAATGACAGCCATTTTTCCTGTCATATTTTAGGTGAATATACCGGATGCCGGCAAGGCCGGGGAGCCGCCGGGGAGGGGTAAAAATGCGGTATGGATGGAGCGGAATCGCCGGGTTGACTCCCATAGGGAGGAAGCGGCCACTGATGGTGAGGCGCTGGGGCGGATTAGGGCGCGGCGGGGGGCGGCCCATTTTTTTTCAGGATAAAGAGGTTGCCGGCAATCCACTGCTGTTTTTCCCGGCGGATGCCGTGGTCGCGGCAGGCCGCCACGGTAAAGTCATTTGCCGCGGCCAGCCGGTTGATAGAGCCGGGGGACTGGGCGTAGCGGCCGGAACAGCGCAGCCGGTAATCATCCTCGTCATCCGCCCGTTCGATGGAAAAGACGAAAAAGGCGCCCGGTGCGGCAGAGCGGCTGACGGCTACGAAGATCCTGTCAAGTTTGCCCACGTAGATAAAGACATCGGTGGCAATGAAGAGGTCGAATTGCTCCGGGCAGCCCTCCAGGAAGGCGGTGATGTCCTGGCGGATGAGCCGGTCATAGATGTTTTTTTCCTTGGCCCTGGCCAGCATGTTGGCGGACAGGTCAATGCCGATGAGGCTTGCGGCCAGGTCCCGAAACGGCCGGCCGGATAACCCGGTGCCGCAGCCGAGGTCAATGGCCCTGGCAAAACGCTGGCCGCCGGAGATTTCCTGCAGCAAAGCGCCCAGGGCGGCGGGCACGGTGTACTGCAGTTTGCCCTCCAGATGGGCGTCAAAGCTTGCCGCATACAGATCAAAGGTGTGTTCCACATACTGCGGGGGCGCGCTTTCCGTGGTGGCGCCGGAGCAGGCGGCCAGCATGTGCCGGGCTGCGGCGTGGTTGGGATCAAGTTCAACAACCTGCCGCAGGCACAGGGCTGCCTCCTCGTTTTTCTCCGCCGTGTTGTAGACCCCGGCCAGGTTGTACAGGGTGTTGACATCCCCCGGCTGCAGGGCCAGGGATTTTTTCAGGCAGCCGATGGCCGCCTCGTTTTTTCCCTGCTTGCTGTAAATGACGCCGAGGTTGTTTAAGGCCATGGGGTAGCGGGGTTCAAGCCGCAGGGCTCTCTGAACGGCGGCCTCGGCCTCGGCCAGCAGCCCCTGCAGGCAGAGCACCTTGCCCAGGTTGTTCAAGGCCTTGGCGTTGGCCGGCTGGAGTTCGAGAGCCCGGCGGAAGCAGGAGGCGGCCCGGCCCAGCTCACCCCTGGCCTCTTGCACCGCCCCCAGATTGAGGTGCAGCAGGGGGTCGTCCGGGTCGCGCTCCAGGGCCTGGCTATAGCACTGCTCAGCCTCCGGGTAACGCTGCTGGTCCCGGTAGAGGATACCCAGGTTGCCCAACACCTTGCCGTTACCGGGCAGGGCCTGGAGGATGAGGAGATACCTTTCCTCGGCCTGGGCCAGTTGCTTGCTCTGGTGCAACTGCACCGCCTCCATGAACAGGGTCTGCAGGTCGGTGGTGCCTGCAGTCTGGCCGTCGCCGTTATGCTCTTTTTTTACCATCGTTTTACCGTATCATTTTTTTGCATGGCAGGATGTGGCCCCGGCCTTTTTTTTGTCTGACAGGGGCTTTGGGCGGCCAAGACCGGTGGTCCGGGACAATGGCGCGGGATGTCTGCCGATTATTTTCGGACAAGCTCTCAGTGTTTCTTTAATTTATTTAACAAATTCTCGCAGTTATAAAAACTATTTCCATGGTCTTTTGACCATTTTAATGGTAAGTATAGAGGACTAACCAAGGTGGATAGCCTGCAGGTGTTTAGACTGTCAGCAAAGGGAAAATACCAGATGAAACACGTTTTGCAGCCGTTATCCCCAGCGGTTTTGCTAAAAGACTATAACCTAATAGTCTAAACAACCTGAGCAGTTGCAATATATAGTTCACACCCGGCAGTTTGACAATTTTATTTAGGAGCCGTTACGCAATAACCTGTACCATTCTGAGCGGTTCCTGTACGGCTCCTTCTGCTGTTTCGGTTTTCAGAATGACTACGCTGTTTATTGCAACGGTTCAGGTAGGAATTGGAAAAAATGCAGGCTTGCGGCCATTAAAAAAATGGACTGTGTTTTTTTAACCTGAGTGTTGCCCGGCCAAGTCCGGAGCGATGCTCTTTAAGCCATTGGTGGATTGCCCATGTTAGATTCCTTGCTCTCTCCGAAAAGTGTGGCGGTTATCGGTGCCTCCCGGACCCCGGGAAAGGTCGGCCACGATATCCTGGCAAATTTGCTGAGTGGCGGTTTTGGCGGGCCGATTGTGCCAGTCAATCCCGCGGCCGACGAGGTTCTTGGCCTTAAATGCTACCCTACGCTGCAGCAGTACGGCAAAGGGGTGGAGCTCAGCGTCATTGTCGTGCCCCGTAACCTGGTGGAAAACGCCGTGCGGGATTCCCTCGATGCCGGCTGCGGCGCCATCATCGTCATTTCCGCGGGCTTCAAGGAAACCGGGGAAGAGGGCGCGGCCCTGGAGAAAAAAATCGCCTCCCTGTGCAAGAGCCGCAACGTGCGCATGCTGGGTCCCAACTGTCTGGGGCTCATCAATACCGAAAGCAAGCTCAACGCCTCTTTCGCCGGGCTGATGCCCGAAAGCGGCGGAGTGGCGGTGATTTCCCAGTCAGGGGCGCTCTGCACCGCCATTCTCGACCAGGCGGCGGCGCGGCGCATGGGACTCTCCAAGGTGATCAGCATCGGCAACAAGGCGGATCTCTCCGAGGTGGATCTGCTGCGCACCCTGGCCCACGACGACCAGACCAAGGTAATCGCCGGTTATCTCGAAGATATCAGTTCAGGGGATAATTTCGTCAAGGCGGCGGAGGAGGCCTCCTCCTTCAAGCCGGTGGTCATTTTGAAATCCGGCACCACGGTTGCGGGTCTCAAGGCCGCCGCCTCCCATACCGGCGTGCTGGCCGGGGTGGATACGGCCTATGGCGCCGCCTTTAAGCGGTCCGGCGTGATCCGGGCCGATACCTTCCAGGAGCTGTTTGATTTTGTCACCGCCTTTTCCATGCAGCCCCTGCCCAAGGGCAAGCGGGTGCTGATCATCACCAATGCCGGCGGTCCAGGCACCATGGTGGCCGATGCCGTGGAAAAGGCCGGGCTTGAGGTAACCAGCTTGAACCGCGCCATCGCCGACACCCTGCGGTTGAAGCTGCCCACCGCCGCCAGCACCGGCAATCCCATCGACGTGCTGGGCGATGCCGATCCCGAGCGTTATGTGGCGGCCATTGAGGCGGCCTTAAATGATGATGAGGTTGACGCCATTATCGTCATCCTCACTCCCCAGGCCATGACCCGGCCGGCGGAAACGGCCCGGGCCATCGCCTCCAAATTGAATCGCCAGAAGCCGGTGCTGGCCTCCTTCATGGGCGGCAAGGGCGTCATGCCCGGCCGGGCCGAGCTGGGCGAGGCGGGCCTGCCGGAATATGATTCCCCCGAGCGGGCCGTGGAGGCGCTTAAGGCCATGTATGAGTATGCCTCCTGGAAGCAGCGGCCGCCCAGGGTGGTGACCCGGTTTCCGGTGAACCGGCGGCGGGCGGAGCGCATCATCACCCGCCACCAGCGCACCGGCCGTCTCCATCTCGGCGAGGTGAAGGCCAAGAGTATTCTCGATGCCTACGGCTTCCGCATCCCTGAAGGCAAACTCGCCTCCAGTTCCGATGAGGCCATCGAGATCGCCAAAAGGGTGGGCTTTCCGGCCGCCATGAAGATTGTCTCCCCGGATATCGTGCACAAGACCGACCTGGGCGGGGTGCAGCTTAACCTCGCCTCAGCCGGCAAGGTGCGGGATGCCTATGATCTGATGATGCTCCGCATCAGGGAAAAGGCGCCGGATGCCCGCATCGAGGGCGTTTATGTGGAGAAGATGGTGGACACCGGCCTGGAGGTCATCATCGGCATGAGCCGCGATCCCCAGTTCGGCCCCATGCTGATGTTCGGTCTGGGCGGCATCTTTGTCGAGGTCATGAAGGATGTCACCTTTCATCTGGCGCCCATCACCTCGGAAGAGGCGGTGCAGATGCTGCTTACCACCCGTTCCTATGAAATTCTCAAGGGAAAAAGGGGACAGAAGGGGGTTGATCTGGAGGCCATTGCCAACGGGCTGCAGCGCATCAGCCAGCTGACCACTGATTTTCCCGAGATTCAGGAACTGGATATCAATCCCTTTATTGTCGGAGAAATCGGGGGGGCGGCGGTGGTCGCCGATGCCCGCATGACCCTGCGGCCTCTTTCGGCCTAGCATTTCTTGCAGGCCGGATGGTTTTTTAGTTGCGTAGCCCATTGTTAAATCGAGGTTGAATATATGAAGCAGCCAGTAAGAGTTGAGTTCGATCCGCATTGGCAGGAAAAATATGAGGACATGGTCTCCACCCCCAGGAAGGCCCTGTCCCATGTCAAAAACGGGCACCGGGTTTTCATCGGCACCGGCTGCGGCGAGCCCCAGCTGCTGGTGGATGCTCTGACCAAACGGGCCGGGGAGCTGGCGGATGTGGAGATCGTGCATCTGCTGACCAAGGGCGATGCCCCGTACGCCAGTCCCAAGCTGGCCGACAGTTTTACCGTGAACAGTTTTTTTATCGGCCAGAATGTGCGCGGCCTGATTCAGGAGGGGCTGGGCAGTTACACCCCCATGCTGCTCTCCGATATTCCGCTGCTGTTCAAGGCCGGCCAGCTGCCTCTGGACGTGGTGCTGATTCAGGTGAGTGAGCCCGATATCCTGGGCAAGGTGAGCCTGGGCATTTCCGTGGACATCGTCAAGAGTGCGGCGGAAAACGGTTCCCTGGTCATTGCCCAGGTGAACAAACAGATGCCCTGGACCTTCGGCGATTCCCTGCTTGACATCTTTGACCTGGACATCCTGGTGCCGGCCGATATTCCGCTGATCGAGCGGGTGTCAAAGCCCATGCACGAGGCGTCGGAGAAGATTGCCAAGCACGTCGCCTCCCTGGTGGAGGACGGCTCAACCGTCCAGTTCGGACTGGGCCGGGTGCCTGGTATCGGCCGCATCCCGGCGGCCTGCATGCACTACCTCACCGACAAGAAGGATCTGGGCATCCATACGGAGATGATCACCGATGCCACCATCGAACTCATCGAATCCGGGGCGGTGACCGGGTCCAGAAAAAC
This sequence comes from Desulfobulbaceae bacterium, assembly GCA_023230525.1. Lineage (GTDB taxonomy): Bacteria > Desulfobacterota > Desulfobulbia > Desulfobulbales > SURF-16 > SURF-16. Next base: position 19,839 of record JALNXE010000040.1, on the reverse strand, counting down.
CATGGACCAGGGCAAGATCGTCACCAGTTTCTGCATGGGCACCAAGAAACTCTATGATCTGGTTAACCAGAACCCTCTTTTTTCATTCAAACCGACGGAATATGTCAATGACAGTTATATCATCAGCTGCCAGCGCAAGATGGTTTCCATCAACATGGCCCTGGAAATTGACCTGACCGGCCAGGTCTGCGCCGACTCCGAGGGGGAAAAATTTTATTCCGGCATCGGCGGCCAGGTTGACTTCAACCGGGGTGCGGCCCGTTCCAAGAACGGCAAGGCCATCATTGTTCTTCCCGCCACGGATGAGAAGGCGGGGAAATCCCGGATTGTCTGCCAGCTGAGCCGGGGGGCCGGGGTAGTCACCACCAGGGGCGAGGTGCACTACGTGGTCACCGAATTCGGCATCGCCTATCTGCACGGCAAGAATATCGAGGAAAGGACCCTGGCGCTCATCAGCATCGCCCATCCGGATTTCCGGGAGCAGCTGCTCAACGAGGCCATAGCGGCCAGGTATATCCGCCAGGATTTCGCCTCTTTCGGCGACAAGATGGTGGTCGCCTCGGACGAGATGAAGACTTCCATGCTGCTTGACGACGGCACCCTGATCACCTTCCGGCCGATCCATCCCACCGATGAGCAGAGCATGCGGGATCTGCTCTACGCCCTGTCCCAGGAGACCCTCTATTACCGTTTCATGAGCAAAAGCAGCCGGTTCGGCCATACCCAGATCAAGAACTTCGTGTATATCGATCACCGCAAGGATGTGGCCATTGTCGCCACCCTGCCGGCCGCCCATGGGGAAGAGATGATCGCTGTGGGACGTTATTATCTTGACGAGCGGACCAACCGGGCCGAGGCGGCCTTTATCGTCCGCGATGAGTGGCAGAACCGGGGGATCGGCTCAGCACTTTTCCGCCATCTGATCACCATTGCCAAACGGAGCGGTATTTCAGGGTTTACCGCGGAGGTGCTGGGGGAAAACAAGAGGATGCAGACGATTTTCAATAAATCCGGCTTCAAGGTGCAGAGTCATCTGGAAGAAGGGGTGTACAGTTTCAGGATTGATTTTTGAAAAGCAGTGAGGAGTAAGGAGTGAGGAGTGAGGAGTGAGGAGAAAAGGCAAAAGAAGGTTTTCACTCCTCACTCCTTACTCCTCACTCTTAACTAACGGCCTGACCGGCCGCCATCATTATGCTCAGGAAAAACCTCCCCTGGAGACGCAACCGCCCAGGGGCTTGCCGATGGGGGTGGAACTGCTTGAGGCCAGGCGGTAACTGGACGCCGAGATGGTTTTCACCACCTTGCTGCTGCCGCACTTGGGGCATCTGACCTCATCCAGGGCTGACGCCGAGCTGGAGGTCAACAGGGCTTCAAAGGCTTTGTTGCACTGCTGGCAACGGAAATCATAAAGTGGCATGTTTTTTCTCCTTCAATATTGTGAAATTCAGTTTCCGTGTCATAATAAAAATAAGGTTTTGGTGGGCGGTCTTGGCAAAAGCAGCTGCGCTGCCGCCTATTTTGTCGCCGAGAGCCAGGCGCTAAGCAGAGCGGATTGCTGCTGTCCGCAAGGCGTTTAAGTATATGCTTAAATATATGACAGCCTCAGGCAGTTGTCCAGAAAAATCTCAAGGAACCCCCCATGAATTTCCAGGCCCACTTAAAGAATATGCTCGAAATGATGCAGGAAGAGTTTGTCGTCCTCTTTATCGGCGGCTGTCTCGTCCAGTTGCTTATATCGCTTTCTCTGGGCCTGCTGGTCGGCCCGCTCATGGGTGGCTATCTGCTGGCCATGATCCGCTGGCTGGAGACGGGAAAACGGTGTGAGTTTAACGACCTCTTTGCCGGCATGAAACGTTTTGGCGAGCTTTTTTCGGTTTTTTTCATGATGCTGCTGATCCTGCTGGGCTATTTTCTGGTGCTGGCGCCTGGCATTCTCATGACCGTCTGGTGGCTTTATGTGCTGCCTCTCATGGCGCATCAGGGGCTGTCCATGGGCGCGGCCATGCGGTCCAGTAAAGGCAAGGTCGGCGAAAAGGGATTTTTCATGCACCTGGTCTTTCTGCTGCTTATTTCCGTGGTGCCGGTGGTCATTATCTATATGGCGGCGGCGATCGTCCCGCCGCTGGCCATCCTGCAGTATTTTCTTTTCCCCCCGCAGTGCGCTTGTCTGGCAAGCCTTTATCTTGAGCAGTTTACCGAATTTGATCCGGAAAAACGGGGAAGAGCGTCAGCCGAGGCCCATGGTTTTTCCACGCCCGCTGAACCGCCGCCTTGTCCGCCACCAGTGCCAGAGCAGCACAGTCAGGGCCGCACCGCTTGTGTCCGCGGCAATGTCCAGCCCGCTTGGTGAGCGGCCGGGAATGAAGGATTGATGGAACTCATCCGTCAGTCCGTAAAAAAAACAGAAAAAAATCACCGCCATGCCTGTCAGCAGGGATCCCTTGTCCCTGGCCGCCGGATGGAGGCCGTAGAGGCAGCTGGCGGCCAGGGTGCCGTAGGCGATGGCGTGCAACAGCTTGTCCAGCCCGTTGATGGCCGAGGGCAGGTCCTTGCCTGGGGTATTGGAAAGAAGAAATATGATGATCATGACAATGGTCATGGGCAGAAATCTGCGGATCATGGCAAAAAAGTAAATTATCCCAGTCTGTTTTGAATGATTTTCCTCGGCCTTTTTTTACCCTCGGGCACGGCCGGGAAATAGACCTTGATGGTCGTTCCCCGACCCGGTTCGCTTTGGATGGTGATAAATCCCCAATGCCCTCGGACAATGCCCATCACCGCGGACATGCCCAGGCCGCGGCCGGGAAATTTTGTGGTGAAAAAGGGATCGAAAAGTTTTGCCTTTGTTTCCTCATCCATGCCGCAGCCGGTGTCGGTTATGGCAAGGAAGGTGTAGAGACCGGGAGAGGGATGCTCCGGCAGGGAGTTGCGGTCAAGAAAATCCCGGTCATACCGGGCGGAGCCGGTGGCAATGGTGATGTCGCCGGTCATGCCGCCGATGGCCTCGGAGGCGTTAATGAGCAGATTGATCAAGACCTGCCCCAGTTGGCTTTCATCCGCGTGAATAGCCGGCAGTTTTTCGGCGAAATGATAGCTGAGCCTGATTTTTTTCGAGACGGAGATCTGCAGCAGATGGTCCATGTCCCTGATCAGCTCATTGAGGTCAATCCGGTTAGGCTTGAACTGGCCCTTGCCCGCGTAAGCAAGCATCTGTTTGCACAGATCGGCGGCCCGGTTGCTTGCCTTCATGATCCCCAGGATATTGCCGCGCACCGGTGAAGAGTCAGGCAAGGCGAGCAGGGCAAGGTCGGCATTGCCCATGATGGCCATGAGCAGATTATTGAAGTCGTGGGCAATACCCCCGGCCAGCACCCCGAGACTCTCGAGTTTCTGCACGTGCTGTATCTGCAGGGCCAGCTTTTTTTTCTCTTCCTCGGCCTCTTTCTCCTTGGTCAGGTCGTCGTAAATGACCACAATCTCATCGGTGTCAAGTTTGTAGACATAATACTGTTTCCAGCGGGAGGCGTGGTGGTCGGCAAAGAAGGCGGCCGGTTGGTGCTGGGCAATGCCGGTTTCACAGACGCGGTGCATGACGGAAAAAAGGCCGGAAGGAGCCAGGGAGGGAAAGAGCACCCGCACACTGCGGCCGATGACCTCCTCTTTTTTGACCTTTTCATACCTTTCTGCCCCCTCATTGAGGTCAACCAGCAGGAAATCATCCCCGCAGGTGCCTGCCCGGCAGACGATGACCCCGCTTTTCATGTGGGAGAAAAGTTCCCGGTAACGTTTTTCCTGCTGGCAGAGTTTTTTCTCCGCCTCCTTGCGGACGGTGATCTCCCGGACGATCTCGATACCTGCGCTGATATTGCCGGCCTTATCCTGCAGCGGTGAGGCGGTGATTTCAAAGTAGCGCAGCAAGTCGCCCTGGGCGACTTCCCGTTCCGAGGTGTGGATTTTCCCGTCGACAAAAGAGCGGGCCATGGGGCAGCCGGGGCAGACGGCGTCCTTTTTTTCGTAGGCCTGGTAACACAACTCGCCTGCGTGGTTGCCCATCATGCTGATATGAGCCCGGTTCTGATAGAGAATAATGAAGTTTTTATCCTGGATGCTGATGCCGTCCCCGACCGCGGCGAGCAGGGTTCCGGCCAGTTCGGAGGCAGCATTGACGGCCAGCAGGGCATTTGTCAGCTCAGAGTTTTCCGTATCCTGCGTGGCTGTCATTAAGTGATCTCAAAAATATCAGGTTCATGCCGCAAAGCACCCTCATATGCTTAGCCGCCGCAGCTAAATTAACTCCTTTTGCCGGTATTGGCTACGAAAACATTACTGCCTTTTGGGATTTGGGAGGGAAGGGCCGCATGCCGGGACAAACAGGGGAAAAGGGGCCGGCCCAATGGCTGCGGGGGCTTCAGCCCGGTCTTTTTCGCAGCAGGTATAAGGAGCCGTGACGAAATAGCATGGCCATTTTTTTCAATTTCGTTACGGCTCCTTATACCCCTTCAAGGGGGTACTGAAAAGAGTGCCGTTTTGGCGCATTTCCCTGACCGTGTTATTTTTTACAACGGCTTAACTGCCGGACGGCAACAACCATGGTTGCTCCCAGCAGATCAGCCATGATGTCCCTGCTGTCCGTCACCCGGCGTGGAATAAGGGATTGATAGGCCTCTTCCGCAAAACCGTAACCGAGGCAAATACCTATCACCAGCAGACTGGCGAGAACGGGATGTTTTTTGGCCAGGGGCTGGAAGGCGAACAGGCAACTGGCGGCCAGGGCGGCATAGGCCAGGGCGTGGCAGATCTTGTCAAGGTTATGATAGCGGAGAAAGGGCAGTAATCTTCCCGGCAGGCTGGCGGCAACAAGAATTGCCGCCATCATGCCGATCATGGGTAAAAAACGCAGAATTCCGCCGGACCCCGGCTGTTTGCCCACCGGTTATCCCTGCTGAACTGCCAGCTCAGGCCTGTCCGACCGAGACATCTTCTTCGTTTAAGTGGATACTGCTCAGCAGATCTTTGGGGAATTTTTTGCGGATACGCTTGATGGCGGAAAAGATCGAGTGGGCCGGGTAGTCAGGCCATACGGTTTCCTGTCCATCGGCATAGGCTGCGGTGACAAACTGTTTTTTCCTGATGGAGAAATGATGGGTCCAGTTGATCTCAATGGTTTCCGGGTTCTCGGTGAGCTCCACCGCGATTCTGCTGCCCTTGTCCGCCACCTGCACGGCATCCATGTCGGTGATTTCAAGCAGCCAGGCATCTCCCTCCCCGGTGGAGAACAGGACGAAAACGCCCAGTGGTTTCACCAGTTTTTCCTTTTTTTCCGCAACTTCCTGCAGCTTTTCGATCTCGCTTTTCAGGGTCACCTGCGGGGCGGTCTGGCCCGCCACCGGTTTAAAGGCAACCTTGCCCTGGCAGCATTTTTTATACTTCTGTCCGCTGCCGCAGGGGCAGGGATCATTGCGTCCTATTTTCATGAGTCAGTCCTTTGTGTAGTAATGGGCAAACGCCGTCCTGCCATGGAATTTCCGCGGTTTCCTTCCTGTTTTTGTGCAAGTCGCGGCAAAGCTTCGGAAAGAAAGAGAATGGATTGCGGCTGTTGGCGGACACGTTGTTAATAATTCTGGTTAACAATTAACCATTTTCCCGGCTGCATTGTCAATTGCCATCAGTTTATTTTGACAATTTTTTCCTGGTTGATGTAATAGCGCAGCAGCTCTTCGAAGAGATCATCCTTGCCGGTATAGATCTGGTTGCTGCTGTTTAGGATCTGCTGGAGCGCCTCCTGATAGGAGTCAACGCCGATGATGCTCTCATGGATATAAGCATTGCCGGCCTTTTCCTCGAGCAGCCGTTTCATGTACCGGTCGACGTTGGCCCAGTAGATGTGGTTGTTGCGGAAGTTGGGGTCATTGCGTTTGGCCGCCTCTATTTCCGCGTCCATCATTTCCTGCAGCTCCTTCCGGAAAAGATAGTTATAGATCCGTCCGCCGATTTTTGTCGGCCCGTCGCTGGAGAATCCCACGCTGTTTGTGCCGCCGCTGGTCAAGGTCACGGAAACGATCATGGTCATGGTTTTGTCCGGATGGGCAGGCCTGTCGCGGTAAGGATTGAAGTGGCTGACAAACAGGGCGGAGCGGCCCTTGGGCGCCGTGCCCGTCTTGCCGGATACCAGGTTGCGGTGGTATTTGAATTCCGATTTCATGGTGGCCCCGGTGCCCCGGTTGCAGACCTCGTACAGGGCCTGCATTTCTTCCTCTCGCTCTTTTTTCGAGTCAAACAGGGCAAAGGTTTCTTTGGCCCTGTCCCGGCGCCCCTCATAGATGACCTTGCCGTCAATAAGAATGCGTTTGACAAAGAAGGGTTCCCGGTAGGAGCCGTCAAGAAAGGCGTTGTACACTCCCAGCCACTGCTGCACCGGGATATCGGAGGCGCCGATGCCGAACGGCCAGAAACGGGCGTCCTCCCGGTTGTAACGCAGGCCGATGCGCTCAAAGGCGAGCAGCAGCGAATCGCTGATCTGTTTGTTGGAATAAAGCCTGGCGAAAATGGTATTGACCGACAGCACCTGGGCCTCCAGCAGAGAATACTGGCGGCCCAGAAAATGGTTGGCGCCCTGGCCTTCCCCGTCATAGTTATACCAGTTGCGCGGCAGCCAGACCTGTTTGCCCTCGCTTTCCACATATTTGTATTCCAGCGGTTTGTCGGCGAGCAGGGTCTGCAGGGTCGCATTGCTGGTGGTCATGGCAAAATAGGCGATGACCGGTTTAATGGTCGAGGAGGGGGTGATGGTGGCCTGTTTGTTCATCAGGTCGATGATGACCGGTTCTCCCCCGTCATCGGTGGACACGGTGTTGCTGCCGCCCGTGATGAACTCCTTGCCGCCCACATAGGAAACGATCTCACCCTGCTGGTTGATGATAATGACGCCGGCGTTGATATTTTTGTAAAGATCTTCCATGTAGCCGTTAAAACCCCCATAAGGGGGGGCCATGTTTCGGCCCAGATAGTGCTGCTGGTCCTTTTGCCAGAGATTCCTGTTTCTGTCCTGCAGAATCTTGCGGTACTCGGGGCTGTTGAGAAAGTTTGCCACGCTTTCCTTGCTTTTTTCCACCAGGGAAAGATCCACGGCGGTCTCCACCACCACATCGCCGCGCACATCAAGCATGAGCTGGTCGCCGGTAACGGTCTGGTCATTGATGGTATAATTGCGGGAACAGACCTCCCGGATAACATTCCAGGAGGCCCATTCCTCAGCGCCATACAGGGGAGAGCGGTAATCCCTGAAGCCGATGGACCGGATCGATTCCTCATCGCTGAGCCGCCACTGCGCGTATTGCCGGGGGGTGATTTCCTCGAGATCCCGCAGATGGGCCAGGGCAAGATTGATTTTGTTGATCGCCTCCCTGGCGTGGCGAAGCTGTTCCTTGTCCAGGCCGGCAAAATCCTTGCCCTTGACGATCTGGTAAAGGGCCAGCTGGCGGTTATGATTGGGAATAAATGAGGTGATGGCCACCAGCTGCTGCAGGTTGAGTTCCGGCAGCTCCTTTTTGAAATAGTTCTGGGCCGCCACGCTGAAACCGTACATGTTGCTGCCCACCGGCACCGTATTGATATAAAAATCCAGGTTGGCTTCCTTGCCGAATTCGGCAACCATCATGTAGGAAATGATGATTTCTTCCAGTTTATTGGTGATGGTGCGGTCCGAGTTGCCGAGAAGTTTTTTGGCGTTCTGCATGACAATGGTGCTGGCTCCCCGGGAATGACCGAACAGGGTGTCCTTGACCGCCCCGGCGAGGTTGGGCCAGCTGACCCCGGCGTGGATAAAAAACATGTTGATATACCACGGATTTTTTGCGTGGGGCATGAAGTTGTGGTCTTCACAGGCCAGCAGGGCGAGCTTGACCTGGAGGGGAATCTCTTTGGCCATGTTGCGCTGACCGTAGGACTTGATCAGGGTGCCGCCGGTATCGACGATTTTGGCGGAATGGGCATAGGTTGCCAGACTTTCGGGCAGCCGCTGGATGGGCGCGGTGTCATAGATTGTTCTGGCTGCCAGGAATTCAATGATATGCTGGGTGGGGCCGGGCGCAAAATTGATGAAAAAGAGCAGGGCAAGACAGATCGCGGTCCATTTGAGCAGGCGGGGCATCCAGTAGGTGAAGAGAAAGGCCATTCTCTTTACCGGATTTTCCCACGGGAAGACAACCTTTGTATTGGGGTTCTTTTCCAGCTCCTTGAGATACTTGTAGTAGCTCTCTTCGAGATGCTTGCTTTCCCGCAGCCCCTTCAGAATTTTCTTTTCCGGTATCCCGCCGTTGATGTCACTTTTGGAAAAGGTGTGCTGAAAGGCCTTATATTTGATGGCCTGTTGTTTTAAGATCTGCTGTTCGTTTTTCTCAGGGGCGCCGGCATCAGCGGTGTGCTGATTTTTTTTGGCGTGCGGATCATGACCAGCCATGTTTTTTGTGAGATTTCCTATTTTAGAGAAGTTTACGGGCCAGCGCTTATTATTTTTTTGTGTTCGTCTTCTGTAAATGTTCCGTGCTAAAATAAAACCGCCTGTGCCTTCAGATGAAGAGTTTACTGGGGAACTTGTCGGACTTCAAATGAAAGTTATTGAAAGATTTCTTTGGAGTCCGGACCGCCGCCGGCCGATAAAAAAAAATATTGATCAGGGGCAATACCATTAATCCGCTGTTGCCGTAAAAAATCGCTGCGGCTGGTAATTTTTACCGCTGCCGCCAGCATGAAAATGATGAAATCCGGGGATGTCGTGCCGCCATGATCGTTCGCTGCACCTGTGGATTTGCCAAGGAAATCAGTCCCGCCCCCCGGGACCGGGATGTCCGCTGCCCGAAATGCCGTTCGCTGGTCAGGATTCCCGGACAGGCGGGGGACGGAGATCTGCCCGCCCTGTTTGCCTGCCGGCAGTGCGGTTTTACCAGGAAACTGCCCGGCCGCTATGTGGGCAGGACGTCGGCCTGTCCGCAGTGCAAAACCCAAACAACGGTCATCCTGCCGGCGCTGGTCAAAAAAGAGGCCGCCCAAAAGGGTTCCGCAGCCCGTGCCGTTTCCGCTCCGGGCCGCCCGCCATGGCAGTTCCTGCAACGCAGATCCCGGGCCCGGAAAATAGTTCTGACCATTTTTTCTCTGCTGCTGTCCGCTGCCGCTCTCGTTTATTTCAATGACCGCATGCCCGCCCTGTTTGCCACCGCCCTGCCGCCCGAGCTTGATTACCGGCCGCTGCCTTTAAGCAAGCTGCCGGTCCAGTCCCCCGAATATATCCGGCTGGTTGAGGTTGCCCGCATCCTTGAGTCATCCAGGGATCTGCGGGGCAAGGATCTCAGCGGTATCAGTCTGGCCGCCATGGACCTGCGGGATGTTGACCTGCGGGACGCCAATCTTGAGAAGGCCGACCTCAGCAAGGCCGATCTGTTCAGGGCCGATCTGCGGCGGGCCAATCTCAAAGGGGCAAACCTGCAGTATGCCGACCTGAGTGAGAGCAAGCTGAAGGAAGCCGTGCTGGTTGAGGCGGCCATGGACAAGGCGGATCTGACCGCGGCCAATCTGGGCAGGGCTGATCTGACCAACGCCCATCTTTCCAGGGCCAATCTGGGCAGCGCCGTGCTGGAGGAGGCCAATCTGTCCGGGGCCATCCTGGTTGAGGCGGATTGCAGTAAAGCCGATGCCTCGGGGGCTGATTTTACCGGCGCCGACCTGACCAGGACCAGGGTGCGGGAGACCAATTTCCGCAAGGCGCGGCTGGACCTGAGCAATCTGACCACCACTGATCTGCAGGGCGCCAATCTGTCCGACACCAGCCTCAAGGGGGCTGATTTAACCAAGGCGAAACTGGCCGGGGTACAGCTGGTGGGGGCGGATATAACCGGCGGGAAACTGTACGGCTGTGATCTGCGGGGGGCCGATCTTACCCTGGCCAACCTGAGCGAAGCTGATCTGAGCACGGCCATGCTGCAGGGCGCGGTGCTGGACAAGGCACGTCTTTCCCGGGCCAATCTGCATCAGACCCAGCTGGCCGACGCCAGACTGCTGCGCACCGAACTGCGCCAGACCAATCTCACCAGCGCGGTGCTGGACAGATGTGATCTGACCGGGGCCTTGCTGGCAGAGGCGAATATGACCAATGCCAGCCTGGTGGAAGCAAAACTTGCAAAAGCGGTGCTGGATGATGCCAATCTCACCGGCGCCAATCTGCAGGGGGCAAGCCTCATTGCTGGGGCAAGCCTGGTCAGGGCCAACCTGACAGGCGCCAACCTGGGCAAGGCAGACCTGAGCCAGGCCAATCTCAGCCAGGCCAATCTGACCGATGCCTCACTGCAGGAGGCCCTGCTGCATGAGACGAACCTGCAGAATGCCTATCTGAGCAATGCCGATCTCACCCACAGTGATCTGACCAGTGCCGACCTGACCAATGCCGATCTCAAAGGCGCCAATCTTACCGGAATCAATCTTTCCAGCAGTTTCAGCATGAACGTGCGGAACATGAGTTCCGCCCTGCTGGATGATATTCGCTTTACCCGTTTTGATCTGAGTAACGCCAATCTCACCAGCGCCAAACTGTCCTATGCGGATCTGCGCTATGTGGATTTTTCCAATGCCGACCTGACCAAGGCTGATCTCACCCAGTCCAATCTGGGCAAGGCCGATTTCCGCTGGGCCAATCTCACCGATGCCAACCTGACTGAAGCGGAGGTTAAGGATGCCATTTTCACCGATGCGGACCTTACCCGGGCCAATCTTGACAAGGTTGCCTTGTCACTTGCCGAGATACGTAACGCCAGGAATCTGGACAGGGCCAAAAATGCCGATGGCAGTGAATTGCAAAAAGTTGCGGAACAGGGCGTGGAAGAACAGAGGCTTGCCGGCGGAGGGGAGGCGGTTGCCGTAACAGCTGCGGCTGACGGCCTGCCGGCCGCGGAACAGGGTCGGGCGGTCAAGATCTGGGGACTCAAGATTGAACATTCCGGCGCGATCCGGCAACCGTTTAAAGAGGAAAAGGATTTGAACGCCGCCTTTGCGGGCTTAAGTGAAATTGAGGCGAATCTGGTGAAGCACCGCATGTTTGCCGCAGGAGAGGCGGGGGTGCCGGCCCGGCAAGGAACCGTCATGGGAGTGCTGTATTCGCTCAATTTCATGCCGGGCAATCAGGAGATCCCGGTTACCATCAAATGGCTGAGCCCGGATAAAAAGGTGGCGGCCACTGAATCAGCCGGCGCCGGTTATTGCCGGCGCCAGGTGGCGTCATACAGTTTCAGCGGTGACGGCGAGCCGCAGCAGGGCGCCTGGGTGGTGGAGTTTTATTATCAGAACCGCAGGATCGGCAGCCAGGAAATAGCCGTGGTTTCTGCCGAACGGTTTGCGGAACGCAGCAAGCGCTTGGAGGCGGCCCGGGAATGAATGACAGGCTGCGCCCCCCATGAGAGCCATGGGCTCAACCGCTACGCTAAGCCGTTGTAAAAAAATAACATGGCCAGAGAAATGCATTGAGAAAATGGCCTTGTTATTTCGGCACGGTTCCTAAATAGCCTCTGACAGGGCCATGACCATGGCGCCCTTGGCTGTGGTGTTCAGCGGGTCTCCCGCGATACGGATCTCGGAAACAGCAATGGGAAGATTCACTTTCCCCAGGCTTCTCTCGAACAGATCCTGAAATCCCTTGGGCAGCACGGTGCCGCCGCTCAGCACAATGGGCACCGGTTTGGCGATCTTCGGGATCTTGTCGCTCTTTTTCATCACCTTTTCCAGGGTGTCGAGCAGGCTGGCAACCAGATCAGCATAGTAAATGTTCAGAGCGGTTCCAATGCGGTCCTTGGGCGGCCTGGCGAGGTTCAGTGAGCTTTCCTTGATGGTTTTTATTTTTAACGCGGGCTCTCCCAGGGAAACGCCGACCATGGAATCAATGTAATCCCCGCCCTTCTGGATGCTGAAGCTGATGACCGGCACGGAGAGGTAGGAGAGGCAGATGTTGCACATGCCGCCGCCCATGCTGATGCCGATGCCGGTGAAGTTGTCGTTGGCCAGCTCGGCCATGATGGTGGCCAAGCCCTCGTTGATGCAAATGGGCCGGTAGCCCAGGCCGGTCAGATACATTTTCACGATCGATTCGTGGTAGACCACCGAGTTGAGCCCGTCCACCGGCTCGCCGGGGAGGCTGAAACAGACGATTTCGCCTGTCTTGTCGGGCCGGATGATCACGGTGTCGATAATGGCCTGCAGGACATTGATGCTCTCGTCCTCCTTGGCGCTCAGCATCCCTTTTTCCATGGTTCGCCGGGTGTTGGTGTTGAACATGCTGGCGAAGTGTTCCGCTGAATATCCCAGGATGTAGAACTGATTGTGTTTTTCCAGAAAAGGGATGTCGTTTTCAACCAGAATCTTGTTGGTGAATTCGGAGCAGGGAACGATAAAAAAGGCGTTGAGCTGTTTCACCGTGTAAATGTTTTTGCCCTTGTTCTGGGACATGACGATATGGCTGGTGCCGATATCAAGGCCGATAGGGCCGGTCGGCTTTTCAGCTTCTTCGCCGAGCTCTTTTCCCCTGGAAACAACCATCATCTGTCATGCTTCGATCGCGGTCTCAATATGTTCCATATCCTGTGCCATGCTCGTTCCCCCCTTCATTATCCTCAATATCGGGACTTATTTGCATTACGCTTGTGGTAGATGGATCCGAAAAGCGATTGAAGGCCAACGGGTTTTTCTTTTTTTGAAGTGCGACATTGGCGATTAGCTGCTACCACAATATACCTTGTAGAAGCGAAAATATTCGTATAATTTTGCTGCTAGACTGGTAGATTCCTTAATATATATAGTATCAATTCTGGATTATAAACAAAATTCTTACTTTGTTTCAAATAGTTATCACTTAATTCATGAGAAATTCCATAACTTATCCGGAAGTTCTGCCCATAACTTCTGAAAAAGAGCGTATCATCGAGACAATACGCCGCCACCAGGTGGTGGTCATTGCCGGTGACACCGGGTCCGGGAAAAGCACCCAGATTCCCAAGATGTGCCTTGAGGCGGGACGGGGCGGGAAAAAACTGATCGGCTGCACCCAGCCCCGCCGCCTTGCCGCCACTTCCGTTGCCGCAAGGGTCCGCGAGGAACTCGGCCCGCTCAGCTATCTGGTCGGGTACAAGATACGCTTCAGTAATCAGACCGGTGCGGCCACCCGTATCAAGTTCATGACCGACGGCATCCTGCTGGCCGAAACCCAGCACGATCCCGACCTGCGGGCCTATGATACCATTATAATCGACGAGGCCCATGAGCGAAGCCTGAATATTGATTTCCTGTTAGGGATTCTCAAAAAAATCCTGAAAAAAAGGGCTGAACTGAAGATCATCATCACCTCGGCCACCATTGATACGGAGAAATTTTCCCAGGCCTTTGACGGGGCGCCGGTTATCGAGGTGAGCGGCCGGACCTATCCGGTGGAGATCCGTTATGCCGCGGCGGATGAGGATGGGCGGGGAGAGTCCGCCGTTCAGGACCTGGGCTATGTGGAACAGGCCGTGGAGGCGGTGATGGAGCTGTGCCGTTCCGGGACGGGCGGGGACATGCTGGTGTTCATGCCCACGGAACGCGACATCCGCGACACGATTGAACTGCTGGGCAAGCGTTTCAGAAACGACGGGCCGCGTCTTGGCATCAAGGAGAAGGAACCCGAGATCATGCCGCTGTTCGGCCGCTTGTCAGGCCTTGACCAGAACCGCATCTTCAGAAAGGGCACGGCCCGCAAGATCGTGGTCTGCACCAATGTGGCGGAGACCTCGGTCACCGTGCCCGGCATCCGCTATGTGGTTGATACCGGGCTGGCCCGCATCTCCACCTACAATGTCAGGGCGCAAACCACCAAGCTGCCGGTCAGCCCCATATCGCGGGCGAGCTGCGACCAGCGGGCCGGCCGCTGTGGCCGGGTGGGGCCGGGCATCTGCGTCAGGCTTTTCAGCGAAGAAGAGTATCTGGGGCGGCCGGCATATACCCTGCCGGAAATCGTTCGCGCCAACCTGGCCGAGGTCATCCTGCTTATGGTGGCGCTGAAGCTCGGCAGCCCGAAAAAGTTTCCCTTTATCGATCCGCCGGCCCCGCGGGCGATCAACGACGGCTATCAGCTGCTGACCGAGCTTGGCGCCATCGACAAGAGCCGCAGGCTGACCGAACGGGGCTGGCTCATGGCCGGCCTGCCCCTTGATCCCCGCATCAGCCGCATGATTATCAGCTCCCGGGAAAACGGCTGCCTGCGGGAGGTGGTGATCATCGCCGCCGCCTTAAGCATTCAGGACCCCCGCATCCGGCCGGCGGAAAACGCCCGGGAGGCCGATGCGGCCCATGAGCGCTTCCGCTCCGAACGTTCGGATTTTCTCTCCTATCTCCAGCTGTGGGATCTCTATGATGAGCTGGTGCGGGGCAAGAGGAGCAGGTCCGCTCTGGGCAGGTTCTGCAAGAGCAATTTCCTGGCCTATCAGCGCATGCGGGAGTGGCGGGACATCCACGAACAGATCTGGTCCCAGCTCGCCACGGCGGGGCACAGCAGGGAGCATCATCTTTTCCTCAAATCATCCTGCCTGGACCAGCAGGAGGCGGACCGGGAAAAGATGTATGCCAGGGGCTATGACCGGATCCACCAGGCGATACTCTCCGGCAACCTGCGCAATATCGGGCTGAAAAAGGAAAAGAATATCTACCAGGGCGGCCAGGGCAAGGAGATGATGATTTTTCCGGGTTCCGGCCAGTTCAATAAGGCCGGACAGTGGATCATGGCCGCGGAACTGGTGGAGACGACCCGGCTCTATGCCCGCACCGTGGCGGGTATTAAACCCGAGTGGCTGGAGCCCCTGGCAGGCGAACTGTGCCGCTACAGCTATTCCGCCCCCCATTGGGAGAAAAAATCCGGCCAGGTCACGGCCCTGGCCAAGGTGACTCTTTTCGGACTGGTTATCGAGGCCAACCGGCGGGTCAACTTCGGGCCCATCAAGCCGGAGGAGGCCCGGGGCATTTTTATCCAGTCCGCCCTGGTGGAAGGGGAGTGCGGCGGCCATTTTGACTTTCTGGAAAAAAACCAGCAGCTCATCGCCGGCCTGGCGGATTTGGAAGACCGCCTGCGCCGCCGGGATATCCTGGTGGATGATTTGCTGCTCTATGAGTTTTATGACAAGCGGCTGCCTGCCGATATTTTTGACCGGGCCGGGCTGATCCGCCTGGTGAAAAGGATGAAAGGGGATGATTTCCTGCGCATGGGGCGGGAGGACATCCTCAGGCAGCTGCCGGAGCGGGATGAACTGGCCGATTTTCCCCAGAAGATCCACTGCGGCGAGCTGACCCTGCCGCTTAGTTACTCCTTTACCCCGGGGGAGGAGCAGGACGGGGTGACGGTAAGTATCCCGGCTGATCTGACCGGCTATGTGCAGGCGGAAAAATTGGAGTGGCTGGTGCCGGGGCTGCTGCTTGAAAAAATTATCTTTCTGCTTAAAGGACTGCCCAAGTCGCTGCGCCGGCAGCTCATTCCCATTCCGCGCACCGCGGCCGATCTGCTGCGGGAGCTCAGGCCCTATGAGGGGTCGCTTTATCAGCAGCTGGAGGAGTTGATCTTGCAGCGGTTCCGGCTGCAGATTGACCGGGGGGCCTGGCCCAGGGACTCACTGCCGGAGCATCTGAAGATGCGTTGTCAGCTGGTGGACGGGGCGGGCAAGCCGGTGGCCGGCAGCCGCGACTTTACCGCGCTGGCAAAAAGTCCGGCCCAGGGCGGCGGCAGCAGCCCCCGGCTTGAGGCCTTGCGCGGCCGCTGGGAAAAGGCCGGGCTGCAGGGCTGGGATTTTGCCGGGGTGCCGCAGCGCATCACCATCAAGGACAGGGAGGGCAAGCTGGCCGGTTTCGCCTATCCCGGGCTGGCGGCTGAAGAGGATGGCAGTGTGTCCCTGCGGCTGTTTGCCGATCATGAGGAGGGGCGGGCGCAAACCGTGGCGGGTTTGCGGACTCTTTACTGTCTGCAGTTTGCCAGACAATGCAAGGCCCTGCCCAAGGACCTGGTGCTGCCCCGGGCAAACTGGCCGCTTTATCAGGGCATCGCCTCCCATGAAGAGTTTCATGAGGATCTGTTTTGCTTTGTGCTGGATGAAATATTTAACTGCCGCACTGGTCTGATCCCCGGCCGGGAGGAATTTGACGCGATCGTGCAAAAAGTGACCAGCCTGGGACTCCATGGGCCGGCCATGCAGATCAGGGAGCAGGTGATCGAGGTGTTGCGGGAAAGAAGAACGGTGCTTGATTTCATTGCCGCAATCGAGCAGAGCTGCCGCAAAAAGAGCAGGCTCGGGGTCACCCCGGCCGACTGCATCCTTTTTCGCCAGGAGGTGACGGAGCTGCTGCCCCCAAGTTTCCTGCAGGAAGCGGAGCTCAAAGACCTGCAGCGCCTTCCCCGGTATCTGAAGGCCCTGCGCATCCGCCTGGAGCGAAAAATGCTGAACCCGGCCAAGGATGCGGAAAAGGCTGCCCAGCTTGCCGTACACCAGGAAAGGCTCAAACATTTTCTCAAGCAGGAGGGACTTTCCGCCGGGCAGCGGCAGCTGGTCAGGGAATTTGCCCTGCTGATCGAGGAGTTCAAGGTTTCGCTCTTTGCCCAGGAACTGAAAACGGCAGTCCCCGTCTCGGCCAAGCGGCTGGACAGAATGTGGCTGGAAACCGGAAAAGCCCTGGAGAATTTCTGATTGCTGTTTATGCGCGGAAATTGCCTGGTGATTCGCCAAAAGCGAATTGTCAGCCGCCGGTTTCCTGTACGGCAGGATCAAACGAGTCTTGCGGTCCCAGGGTGAGCCGGTAGAGGGCCTTTTTGTAGGAACTTGATTGCGGTTTAAGCTGAACCGCTTTTTCCAGCTGGTGCAGGGCGGCAACAGTGTCTCCAGCGGCCAGATAGGATTTGCCCAGCCAGTAGGCGGCCGAGGCGCTGTCCGGCTCCAGCCGGACATTGGCCTCGCTTGCCTGCAGGGCCTTCTGCAGATGGAACTGGGCCAGTTCCCGGTTGCCGGCCTGCAGAAAGGTCTGATGCAGGGAAAGATTGGTCGCGACATTGCCCGGAAAACGTCCATATCTGGTCATATCAAGAGCGATTGCCCTGCTGTTTATTTCCCTGAACTTCTCATCCTGGCCCATCTGCTGGTAGCAGGCGGCAAGGTCGCGCAGCAGTGCGGTGCTTTTCGGATCTTTTTCCAGGAGAAGCTGATAGAGCGCCGCCGCATTCCGCCAGCTGCCGTAACGGCCATAGCGTTCAGCAAATTTTGCGACACCGTTGTCAATCCGGTCAGCCATGCCGGCTTGCAGACGCGGCACGGTGTAGCAGAGCGAGGTGGTTGCTGCCGCAAGCCCGGTGCCGGCAACAAAGATCAGCACCATTGCTGCGGCATGACGTCCGGCTAAAAAGTCAGTGTTTTTGCCCTGGTGTCTATGTCTGAGCCAGTAGTGGCCGGTAAAGATGGCCAGAACCAGGGAAAGCAGGATTTCCGCGATCTCTGCCTCGTTGAATTGAAATATCCGCAGTTCAAAGAGAGCCGTCCCGGTAAAAAAAGGCCAGAGATAGGCGGGCGGGGCCGGAATACCCTTCATATTGATCCACACCGCAGGTTTCCAGCCGACTTTCAGCTCAAGGGGATAGATGACCCCGTAAATGATAAAGGCACAGGCAAGCAGTGCCTCGATAATACGCTTCAGCAGCGTGTTGTAGGGCCCGGTGAAAAAATTATGCAGATTTGTTTCCTGCTGCAGATTGTGCGCCCGGAAAAAATCAGGGGTGGCGATGTTGAACAGCCGCTGCCCCCAGGAGATCTCTTCCCCGGCCACGTAAAAACAGGCCACGGCCAGGGCCGCGAAAAAAAGCCAGAACCGTGATCCCGCCAGGGCAAGGCGGATTGAAAAAAATAAGGCGATGGCAAAGAAATAAAACTGGCTCCACTCGCCGAGCAGATCCTCATAGGTGGCCCAGATGTATGCCACCGGGAAGCAGGATATCACTACAGCGAAAAGGGCCATGATAAAAAGAAAAAGACTGAAGGCTGTAATGGTATCGATTTTCCTGTTCATGGCTTTTCTCCGCTGCCTTGAGTAAAGAGAAGCCCCCCACCAGGGGAGTGAACGGCAACCTGGTGAGGGGTGGGGAAAGAAGAAGATTTAACCTGCGGTAATACTCTTAATGATGCTCATCTGAATCAAAATGGAGGGATTCACCGTCACTGTCGTCATCGCTGTCCGCGTCGTCGTGGTCGTGGGTGCCGCAGTCGGTGGTGGTGTCTACCTTGGCTGTCCAGTAGAGGCCGGTTTCATAATTCGGCGCCAGCCAGGAGAAGCTGACCGGGGTTGTCCGGTTGCTGGGCAGATAGACTTCCTTGCAGAGATGGCCGACCGCGGTGCCGACCGCATCAAAGGCCATCATTTTTACCGCGGCATAGACGCTTTTGCTGGTTTTATTGGTGACTGAGGCGGAAACCGTGGTGGTGGAGTTCATTTTAACGGAGCCCGCCGCCTGCGCCATACCCGTGGTGGTGAAAGCGAGAAGAATCGCCAGGATGATTATTTTTGCCAATTTCATTTTATATCCTCCGATATATCGATAAATTTTCACTTTTCATACTCAGTTGATACGTCTGGTAAGCCTTTGCAAACTTAAGGAGTAACCGTGTTCGGGGCATTGATGGTGATATCAAAGTCAGCGGGACCGGTGGTTCCAGGCTCGGTGACGGCGGTGGTTGCATCAAAGGTCGGGGTGACGCGCAGGGTGAAGTTGCCGGCGGGCAGATCACCTACGTTCAGGAAGGCATTGATGTTGACGTTGGCTAGGTCATCAATGTCAGCCGGAGCCCAGGCGGGGTTGGCTTTGATGGCGTCAAGCTCTGCTGTGGTCAGCGCAACCGGCTGGCGGATATCGGTGCCGACGACTGCGGGGATATTCCAGGTGCCGTCGGCATTCATGGTGATATTGACGGATTCCCGGTAGGTGACCCAGGGGGCGTCGCAGCCGAGGTTGTCGGCGCATGCCTGGTCGCAGTCAGCGGTAGCAACGCGGGTGGTGCCTGCTTCCTCGTCAAAGTTGCCGGGGCAGCTCGCCATGAGAATGTTGTCGGTGTAGATGATGCCGTCAGCGTCAAAATAGAGGCCGCCTTTGAGGTTGCTGGAGGGCAGCCACTCGCCGAACAGGTCGGTATGAACGGCGGACATGTCGGAAGCCACAATATGGGTCTGGTTGGCGGTCATGAGAAAGGTGGCGCGCACGTATGGGTTGAAATAGCCATAAGTGGTATGGTGCTGATCCGGTGCGCCGAAGAGGCCGTGGGCCTGCAGGGCGTCAAGCTCACCCTGTTTCATGATGTCGCTGGTGGTCGGCACGGTATAATCATAGGCTGCACCGCTGCGGGCGGCAAAGGAAAGACCGTCATTGGGGCCTGCTTCAGTGAAGTTGCCGCTGGCATCGAGAAAACCGAGCTGCATGGTGAAACCGGTGACCCTGGCGCCGGTCTGGTTGCCATATTTCATGAGAAGGCGATAGAGTTCCGTCTGGCCGTTGCTTGCCACGTTGAAGGTCAGATCGACCGGAGTATCAAGCAGATAGCTGACTGATTTGAAGCGTTTGCTTGATTGAAAGGGGTCGGAGTACTGTTTCTTGTCAATGCCCCACCAGTCGCTCATCTCGGTGATGTCGATGCCGTTGGCGTCCAGAACTACGGTTGAATCAGGATTCCAGCCGGCGGACATGATGCAGTTGTCGCCGGTTTGGTCATCGCCGTTGACGATGGAGAGGCCCGGACCCTGGGTGTCTCTCTCTTTCCAGGT
>JALNXE010000039.1 GCA_023230525.1 Desulfobulbaceae bacterium | reverse complement strand
GGGGAACTTACTTAACTTAAGTAGTGCAAAAAGATAGTTCGTTAACAGTTTTGAGTCAAGAGCAAAATGAATCAAGCTTCATTTTCCTGTATCTCATGCCAGGTTTTCAAAAAATTTTCTCTTCAGCTTCTGTGAATTGACACAGAGAAATTCATACAAGAAAAGATCCTCGGCCGAGAAAGGCAAATTCAGCAAACCGAACCAGGGCTGCATAACATGTCTGATCCCATATCTCATAAAGTACTCGTTGCCGAAGATAATGCAGTCGTCCGTAAAGGACTGACTAATTTCCTGACCAAATGGGGCTATATCCCGGTTGAGGCAGCAAACGGTGATGTGGCGATCAATATGCTTGAGAACGATCAAGGCGTGAGGCTTGCCATACTGGACTGGAATCTTCCCGGGCTGAACGGTTTACAGATATGTCAGCGACTGAGGATGCGGACGCAAATGCCGTATGTGTACATAATTATGTTCAGCGCCAGGAAATCAAATGAGGAAAAGGTGCTCGCCCTGGAAGGCGGCGCTGATGATTATCTCATCAAACCATGCAAACCATCCGAACTGAGAGCCAGGCTCGGGGTGGGAAGACGAATTATCGAAACGGCTTTGCCTGTTGCTGGGTGACCGGAAAGCCCCGCAGTCCATCAAAAAAAACCAGACAAAAAATTTACGCTAGAAAAATCAGATGACGGTTAAGGCAATTATTTTTGATTTGGACGGTACCCTGCTGAATACGCTTGAGGACTTGGCAGACTCAATGAACCGGGTACTCGTGCGGATGGGTTTCCCCACCCACCCGGCTGCTGCTTATAAATATTTCGTTGGCGATGGAATCGAAATTCTGGCCAGCCGTGTTTTGCCTGATGCCCAGCAAAACAAGCAAACAATTCAGCGCTGCGTTGAAGAAATGAAACGGGAATATGGGGCACACTGGCGGGACAAAACTTGCCCATACAATGGGGTAAATGACATGCTGCATGCCCTGACGGAGCGTAACCTCAGGCTCAACATCCTCTCCAACAAGCCGGATGCCTTGACCCAACTCACCGTTTCCGCCTTTTTCCCCTCCTACTCATTCGACATCGTAACAGGAGCAAAAAAAGAAATCCCCAAAAAGCCCGACCCAACCAGCGCTTTACATATCGTTAAAGCGCTGAATCTCTCAAGGGATCAGTTTCTCTACTTGGGAGACACCAATACCGATATGGAGACAGCCAGGAACGCTGGCATCTTTTCCTTAGGGGCTCTTTGGGGTTTTCGTACCGCTTCAGAACTGAGAACCAGTGGAGCCCAAGCTTTACTTGAGCAACCACTCGACATCTTACAGCACATCTAAAAATTACAAGGAAAGTCTCTCAGCTTCTTTTTGTTTGCGGATCTCACAGGCCCTTTTAAAGGCCTTATCCTTGCCGTGCTTTTTGATCGATACCGAGGTTTTCCCCTGCTTGCCGGTACCGTTTACCCAACTGACCTCATAACGGTGCAGTTTGTCATTCAGCCGAACGCCGACAACGCCAGTTGTGGTGTTGCTTACCGTAACAATATGCTTGTTGGTCCGGAGTTTGCCAATGCGAGATTCGATCTCATCTCGCCATGCCAGGGCTGCAAGAAGACTTGAATATCTTCCGCCGCATTTGCCATCTGAAAAAAACTTGGAATGGGTTTTACCATAGTATCGAACACGAACATACCAGCCATGGGTCCGTTTGGACTCCTGATCGATACGGGCTATATCCTTGTGTTTTTCATAGACAATCTTTTTTTCCTTTTTGAGTTCCATTTTTTACCTCTTTGCCTGATGGTGGAATAAAACTGGTGATATGCACAAGCTTCTAATACGTATATATACCTATTGAATTTATTTTACAAGAAAATTGTCAGGCAATTTTAAAAAAAAATGTAATGATGGGAAATTAATTTGAGCTTATCATATCATGAACGGTAATTTGCCCAATATTTCAAGAAGATTTAATACATTATGCGGCTGGAATTAACATTAAAAAAATAAAGGGCCATTCCCCCAAGTTATGGAGCAACACAGATAACGACATGATTAACCCAGACAAAACCGGCAAGAAATTTTGTGAACTACTTGACATAATCGCGCTCCTACGCAGTCCGGAAGGCTGTCCATGGGACCAGAAACAGACGGTGCAGACCTTCAAACCATATCTTATTGAGGAAACTCATGAACTCAGCGAAGCACTGGATAATGATGATCCGAACCAGATACGCGAAGAACTTGGAGATCTTTTTTTTCAACTGGGATTCATCAATCAACTCTATGATGAAAAAGGTATTTTTTCAATCGAAGATGTCCTGCAAACAATAATTGACAAAATGATTCGCCGCCATCCACATGTTTTTGCGGGGAAGACCTTTGAGTCCTATGCTGAAATGAGTAAAAATTGGGCAAAGGTGAAAGAAACGGAAAACCGCAAGAAAAAGAATAAACATTATGAGCTTGATGTCCCAAAATCACTGCCGGCTCTGATCAGAGGCCAGAAGGTGGTGAGCCGGGCAGCCCGAACGGGTTTTGACTGGCCTGATATGCCGTCATTAGTTGACAAGTTGTCTGAAGATTTCAAAATTCTGACAGACAATGCCTTGGCAGGAAATAAGGAAGAGATTGAAAAAAACATGGGCGATCTGCTCTTGTTACTCATCAATTTAGGCAGAAAATGTGAAGTCAACAGCGAAGAGTGCCTCAAAAAATCCACCAACAGCTTTATAAAACGCTTCCAGCTGATGGAGGAAATAATTTCCGCCGAAAATCTTATCATCGATGAACTGGACAGCGAAGCGCAACGCCGATTCTGGGCAAAAACAAAAACATACCCCTGACGGTTGAAAATTTCCCCCCAAAGCCGAAAACTGCGGAATTTTTCAGCAACGTTCGTGGCCTGGATCTCGTCATTACCAATTTTCATTTGACATCATCATGCGGAGCATGTTAAAAAAATCGACTTATTTATGCTCGTTTCATGGGGAAACAGGCATTTTTTATTGTCCTTTCTTGCTCTTTTACCGAGGCATCGGAAGAGGGCCATTAATGTCCACAAGGAGGACCAAATGCGCAGATATGAAACCATATCAATCATCAGCCCCAATGTCGGGGAAGATGAAGTCAAGGCAATCTGTCAAAAGACGGCAGGCATCATTGAAGGCGATGGCGGAACCATTATTAATGTAGACAACTGGGGTCTGAAAAAACTTGCCTATCCGATAAAAAAACAGCAGCAGGGTTATTACATCTATACGGAATTCGCTGCTGTACCTGCGGCTGTCAGTGAAATGGAACGTATTTTCAAGATTGATGATCATGTGCTGAAATTCATGACAGTCAAACTGCAGGAAGTCTATGATCCGAATACGCCGGTAAAAAGCTCCATTTCAGTGAAAACCCAAGATAGTGAAAACAATCTTGACGAAGAAGAAGAATAAACTACACAGGAGAGGCAATTATGAGAAAAAAAAGAATATTTCATCGTCGTAAAGTCTGCCGCTTTTGTGCGGATAAAGAACTGGTCATTGACTATAAAGATGTAAAGGCCCTGAGGAATTTCCTGACCGAAAGAGGGAAAATAATTCCCCGCCGTATCTATGGCAACTGCGCTAAACATCAGCGGGAACTCACTGAAGCGATAAAGCGTGCCCGGCATATAGCATTGTTGCCGTACACAGGCTCGCAAATATAATTTTTTATGGCAGGAAAAACTCCCCCCGAAGAGCTGCTGAAAGCAATACTGCTAACCATTTTTCTGTTAGTCCCAGCAACAACCGGGGAGTTGAGCTGGATGAGGATATTTGTCCCTCTCCCGGCTTTTTATCTACTCGTAACAAACGGAGAAATTCGTGGAAGTTCACTACTGATAAAAACGATTCTTGCAGCCGGACTGGGAGCTTTGCTTCTCGGTATTCTGCAGGACTTCTTTTATTCGGTATTATTTCTGCCTTTAGCGTATATTCTGGCTAGGGCGGTCCGGAACAAACACTCGGTTCTCCGGGCCGGAACTACCGGCACTATTGTTTTAGCTTCAATCTGGGTTATCGGCGCGCTCATTTACGGGATGGTTGAGCAGGCTCATCCCTATAAGCAGATTCTTGCGACGTTAGATGCATCACTGGATGCAACATTTGCGGTGTATCAAAAGTCAACAGACATCGCACCGGATACCTTGGCGCAGATTGAGCTTGCTTTTAAACGGATACGAACTATTATTCCGGAAATATTCCCGGCAATTTTATTGATTACAGTGCTTATAACGGTCTGGATCAATCTCTTGCTGGGGGATCTGCTCTTGAAAAAGAAGGATGCCCGGCTCAGTCCATGGCAACCCTATGGTCAATGGCGACTGCCCGATCAACTTGTCTGGCTTGTCGTTGCGTCAGGTTTTTTTCTGATGCTGCCATTGCCCTTGTTGAACAAAATCAGTTTAAACTGCCTGCTTGTCCTGGGTGTTGTCTATTTTTTCCAGGGATTCGCGGTACTGACCAGCTTGTTCAACAAATGGAAAGTTCCCTGGGCATTCAGATTTTTTGTTTATGCTTTGATACTTATCCAGGCCTATGGCATTATCTTTTTATCTATTGCCGGCTTGATTGATGTTTGGTTTGATTTACGAAAATCGCAGAACGAAACAACCTGAATGGTTTTTTTGACTGATGCGTTCCATCTAAAATAAAAGGTAGAGAAATGGAATTAATACTGAAGAAAACTATTGATACCTTAGGCGAGGAAGGTGACCTTGTTAAGGTTAAGCCCGGGTACGGACGTAACTATCTTATACCTCGCGGCAAAGCTGTTCTTGCCACCAAAGCTAATCTGGCAACTCTTGAACAGGAAATGAATACCATCGCCAGCCGCAAGGAAAAAGAGCGCCAGGCTGCTGCGGAACTTTCCAAGAAAATCGCCGGAGTCACGGTGGTTATTGAACAGCGGGTCGGCGAGGAAGATAAACTGTACGGCTCCGTCACTTCCACGGATATTGCCGATAAGCTTGCCTCCCTGGGAGTTGCCATCGACAAACGGAAAATCATGCTTGACGAACCGATCAAGACCCTGGGTGTTACCATGGTTCCATGTAAGACAGGGTACCAGATGACCACTGAAATCAAGGTCGAGATTGTACCTTTAGCCAGCGCGGAATAATCATAGTTCTCCGGAGAGTCAGGCCCGAGGTCTGGCTCTCCGGTTATCAGATTGTTCTTGTACGCAAAGTTCTCCTGCCATTTTTTTCATATACTCTCACTTTCTTTACCTGTAGCAAACGGGCCAAACTGCGACAAGATGATACCGCAAGAATCTTTCACTCCAGTTCACCGTATCCCACCCCATAACAAAGACGCTGAACAGTGCGTATTAGGCGCAATTCTTCAGCAGCAGGGAATTCTGCCGAAAACCATTGATATCCTTCAGCCCGATGATTTCTATTTTCAAGCCAACAAATTAATTTTTACCGCCATGCTGGCTCTGTTTGAAAAAAATGAGCCGCAGGATCTCATCACGGTCAGCAATTACCTGAAAAGCACCAACGCCCTTGCCGATGCCGGTGGACCCGCCTACCTCGCCTCCTTGACGGATCTTGTGCCGCTTGCCTCAAATATTGTCTATTATTCAAAAATTGTCCGTGAAAAATCAATTCTGCGCAAACTTATCGCAACGACCACGGACATCGCTTCTCGCTGCTATGAAGAACAGGACGATATTGAAAAACTTCTTGACGAGGTTGAGCAGACCGTCTTTGAAATTGCCCGGGATAAAAGCGGCCAAAATTTTGAGCCATTAAATAAAATCATCACCAGGACCTTTGAGCGGGTGACCGCCCTTGCCGAACGTAAGGAACTGATCACCGGCGTACCGTCCGGGTTTGATCAGTTTGATAAGATGACGGCAGGATTACAGTCCGGGGACCTCATTATTCTGGCCGGGCGGCCCAGTATGGGAAAAACGGCTCTGGCGATGAATATTGTCCAGAATACCGCCCTGCAACACGGCACATCTGTGGGAGTATTCAGCCTGGAAATGTCCAAAGCCCAACTTGGCCTTCGACTTCTCTGTTCGCTCAGCAAGGTTGATTCCAATGATCTGCGGACCGGTTTTATCAAAGATAACGATTGGCCCAAATTGACCAGGGCAGCCGGCGAACTGTCCCAGTCTAAAATTTTTATTGATGACACCCCTGCCCTTTCCGTGCTCGAAATGAGGGCCAAGACACGACGTTTAAAAGCGGAAAACGACATCGGCCTGGTGGTCGTTGACTACCTGCAGCTCATGCGCGGCCGATCTGACAGCAGGGAACAGGAGATAAGTGAGATCTCCAGATCCCTGAAAGCCATGGCCAAGGAGCTTGATATTCCTGTTATTGCCCTTTCCCAGCTGAACAGAAGCCTTGAAAGCCGACCCAACAAGCGTCCTCAGCTCTCGGATCTGCGCGAGTCAGGTGCTATTGAACAGGATGCGGATGTGATCTGCTTCATCTACCGGGACGAGGTATACAACAAGGCTGAAGACAATCCTAAACGGGGCATTGCCGAACTGATCATCGGCAAGCAGAGAAATGGGCCCACAGGAACCGTTGAACTCGCTTTCCTGGGCAAATATACAAGTTTTGAAAATTTGGCTCCCATGATGCCGGGATATGAAAACTGATTTATGATGATCAACAACAGCTACCAGACGGAAATATGAATACAGACATCTATGATTTTGCTGCCATCGAAAAAAAGTGGCAGGATAAATGGCGCCAGGAAAAGACCTTCAAGGTCACGCCGAATTCTCATGCCCGAAAATACTACCTGCTGGAGATGTTCCCCTACCCATCGGGCCGCATCCACATGGGGCATGTGCGCAATTACTCCATAGGTGATGTTGTTGCCCGCTTTAAAAGAATGCAGGGCTATAATGTTCTGCACCCCATGGGCTGGGATGCCTTCGGTCTTCCTGCGGAAAATGCCGCTATCAAGCACAACACCCATCCGGCGAAATGGACCTACGAAAATATCGCTTACATGAAAAATCAGCTGCAGGGCATGGGGCTCAGTTATGATTGGGACCGGGAGATCGCCACCTGTAAACCTGAGTATTATCGGTGGGAACAGCTGTTTTTCATTAAACTCTACGAAAAGGGGCTGGTCTACCCGAAAGTTACCACGGTCAACTGGTGTGAAACCTGTCAAACCGTGCTGGCCAATGAACAGGTCATCGACGGACGCTGCTGGCGGTGTGATGAAAGTGTCATGCCCCGGGAGATGAACGGCTGGTTTTTCAAAATCACCGCCTATACCGAGGAGCTGCTTGCCGGATGTGATGAACTGCCAGGCTGGCCGGAAAAAGTGCTGACCATGCAGCGCAACTGGATAGGCAAAAGCACGGGTGCCGAGATTGATTTCGCCCTGGATGGTTCTGATAAAAAAATAACCGTTTTCACCACCAGACCTGACACGATCTTCGGGGCCACCTTTATGTCCATCGCCCCTGATCATAAGTATATCCAGGATCTCTGCGCAGGGACAGGCCGTGAGGCGGAACTGGCCGCCTTTGCCGAAAAGACACGCATCGCCAGACAGCGTCAGAACCCCGAGGATGAACTGGCCAAGGAAGGCGTCTTCACCGGGCTTTATGCCATCAATCCTTTCACCGGGGCAAAGCTGCCGGTCTTTGCCGCCAATTTCGTCTTGGCGGAATACGGCACGGGTGCGGTCATGGCCGTCCCGGCCCATGACCAGAGGGATTTCGAGTTTGCCCGGCAATATGATCTGCCGGTCAAGGTTGTTATCCAGCCTGCCGGAGAAACGCTGGACGGCTCCACCATGACCGCGGCCCATGAGGGGCCGGGAATCCTGGTGGACTCCGGGCAGTTCAGCGGTCTGCAATCAGATGAGGCAAAAAGCAGCATTACCCGGTTTGCCGCAGACAACGGGTTCGGCAAAGCGCAGACCACCTACCGGTTGCGCGACTGGGGAATTTCCCGGCAGAGATACTGGGGAGCGCCCATTCCGATTATCTACTGTGAGCAATGCGGAGTGCAGCCTGTTGCTGAAAAGGACCTCCCCGTCACCCTCCCCCCGGATGTGACCATTGAAAAATCAGGCAAATCTCCCCTGCATGATCTGGAAAGCTTTTACCGGACAACCTGCCCCAAATGTGGCGGAGCTGGCCGTCGCGAAACAGATACCATGGATACATTTGTTGAGTCTTCATGGTACTTTGCCCGCTATGCCTGTCCGGATTTCACCCAAGGCCCCCTGGATAAGGAGGCGGTGGATCACTGGCTGCCGGTGGATCAGTACATCGGCGGGGTTGAACATGCCATTCTGCATCTGCTCTATGCCCGCTTCTTCACCAAGATCATGCGGGATCTCGGCTACCTGTCCATTGATGAGCCCTTTACCAATCTGCTGACCCAGGGCATGGTAATAAAAGACGGCACCAAGATGTCCAAATCCAAAGGAAATGTTGTCGATCCGGACGTACTCATCAAAAAATATGGGGCGGATACGGTAAGACTCTTCAGCCTGTTTGCCGCTCCTCCTGAAAGAGATCTGGAATGGAGTGACCAGGGAGTGGAAGGGGCCTACCGCTTCTTAAACAGGGTTTACCGCTTGGTGCATGACAATATGGCCATGCTGAAAACGGCAAAGAGGGTTATTCCCGCCGAACTCAGCGCCACCAGCCGTGAACTGCACCGCAAGACTCACCAGACTATCCGCAAGGTGGGCAATGACATCAACGACAAATTCCATTTCAACACCGCCATCAGTGCGGTCATGGAACTGACCAATACCCTGTATAATCTCACCGGTGAAAATGCCGCGGAAAAGCCGCAGAACGAGCTGATCAAGGAGTCGATTGAGGCGATTATCCTGCTCTTATCCCCCATGGTGCCTCATTTCTGCGAAGAACTCTGGCAGCGTCTGGGGCATGACTCCAGCCTGTCCCGCGCTCCCTGGCCGGCATTCGACCCCGAGGCCGCCAAGGAAGACAGCATTACCCTGGTAGTCCAGATCAATGGTAAAGTTCGCAGCAGACTGCAGGCTGAAGCTGATTGCGATGAAGAGACCCTGAAAGAAATGACCTTAAATGATGACAAGGTGCAGAAATTTATTGACAGGAAAACCATCCGAAAGATCATTGTGGTCAAAAACAAGCTGGTAAATATTGTCGTATCATGACGAGTATTCCAAAGAAAATGAAAAAAACAAACCCGCTCACATCACAAAATCCCTTCGTTCTCTTCGCCCTCCTGCTGGCGCTGGGCATAACCCTTTCCGCTTGCGGCTATTCCAACCCCTATGTCCAGTCAGACGAGGCCGAAGGGGTTAAGCCGGACGCTGTTTCCATCTATGTGGATATGTGGGAAAATAAAACCAGCGAACTGGGGTTCCAGAGCGAACTCAAACAGTCACTGGTCAGATGGCTGAAAAAATCCCCGCACTTTTCCATGGCCCGAACACCCCAGCAGTCAGACTATATCTTAAACGGCGTGATCGAATCCGTCCATGTCCCCGGGCTCTCCTATGGAACATTTGACCGGGCGGTTGAGCTCAGGGCGGAAATCACCTTCAGTGTTGAGGTAAAGAATACAAAAACAGGTGAGATTATACTGCAAAGGAAAGATGCCGACTGGTATGAAGCCTTTTCTGCGGGAAGAGATGCGGCAAGCCTGGAGATGAACAAACGGGAAGCTTTACGGCAAGTTGCCGACAGCATTGCGGAAAATATCTATGTGAATCTTTTCAACAGGTTCTCTGCAAAAAAAGGGGCGAAGGCAGATATCCCCGGGGAAATCAAGGCTGACGATTAAAAAATAAGGCCGGATTCACCTCATCATGAATCCGGCCCGTATCTGGCCTAACATTTCCGACCCGTTTATTTTTACAAGAGTTCCTTGAAGGCAGCAACAATTCCCTGGGCATCAAGCCCCTGCTCGGCATAGAGATCAGCAGGTTTTCCCGATGATCCGTAATGGGTCACCCCAAGCCTTTTAAACCGGCAGCTTAATCCCGCATCCGCAAGAATGGCGGCAACGATAGCACCGGCACCTGTGTCAACATGGTGGTCCTCAACGGTCAGAATCGGGCCGCCGTTGGCAACTGCCTCGATGACACTCTGTTTATCAAAAGGCACAATGGAAGCCGCAAGCAGGACGGACACGTTTATGCCCTCTTTCTGCAGCAGCTGCCACGCCTCCATCACCCTGGGACTGACAGCACCATAGGAGATGATGGTGCCCGCCGTCCCCCGCCGTACCCAGTCCCCCTTGCCGGGGGTAAAGGTGTAGCCGCTGCCGAAAAACGGCGTGCCGTCCTCGGCCAGCACCATGCCCATTTTAGACCGGCCCATGCCGACAAAATAATTGCCGGCGGTGAGGGCGACATGACGGATAACTCGATCGGTCTGGTTCGGATCTGCAGGGAGAATTACCTGGAAATTAAAGTAATTACGCATAAGTCCGATATAGTCTATGCCCTGATGGGTCGGACCGTCTTCCCCGACATCAAGGCCGAGATGGGTGGCCACCACCTTGACATTGGTATGGTTGATATCATTGAGCCTGTTCTGGTTATAGACCTCTGACACGGCAAACACGCCAAAGGTGCTGAAAAAGGCGGCCATCCCCTCCCGGCTGATTGCTCCGGCCATGGTAGCCGCATGATGCTCTTGGATACCGCATTCCAGAAAGGCCTCTGGCATATGCTTGCGGAAATCGCCCATTTTAACCGACCCTTCCAGATCGCAGGATATGCCGACAATTTTGGGCGCCTTGCCAGAAATATTATTGGCCTTGGCCAGTTCATAAAGTGCCGTACCATAGGCGGAACGGCAATCGGTCTTTTGGTCGGCGCCGTAGACAACGGCTGCTCCGGCTTCAAGTTTTGGATAGCAGACCTTGTTTTCGAGCCGGGTTGCCGTGGAAACGGGCTTGGTGCGCAGTTCGGCCCACCTGGCAAAATCGTTTTCCAGGCCAAGCTCGGCAAATGCCTGGTCAAGCTGCTCGACTTTCAGGGGGGAGCCGTGATACTTGGCCAGATTCTCCATAAAAGAGAACCCCTTACCCATGATGGTGTTGGCAATGATCACCGTGGGATGTTGCGGATTTACGGTGTTGCCGGTATAGACCGCTGATAACTTTTTGAAAATTTTATGGTAATCGTGACCATCGTCAAGAATGTCCACATTCCAGCCGCAGGAGGCGAACAGTCCGCGGATGTTGCTCGGCATGACGTCCTCGGTCTTGCCGCATATCTGCAGATGATTGCGGTCCACGATCACCATCAGGTTGTTCAGTTTATACTTATGGGCAAAACGCATGGCCTCGGCACCCTGCCCTTTCTGCAGATCGCCGTCACCCATATATACGATCACCTTCTGTTTCGCCCCCTTGAGCTTTAATGCCATGGCCATGCCGCAGGCGGCGGACAACCCCTGTCCGAGGTTGCCGGTATCCCATTCCACCCCCGGCACAATCTTTTCAACATGGCCGGGAAAGCCGGAACCGGCACGCCGGAAACCGGTCAGGAAGTCCTCTTCCGTAAAATAGCCATATTCGGAGAGAACGCTGTAAACACCGGGTGAAATATGGCCGATACTCATGACCACCCGATCCCTGTCCTGCCACAGGGGCTCGGTGGGCTTATGGTTCATGATGCCGTAAGTGACGAGCATCAGATCAAGGCAGGAAAGCGATCCGCCCGGATGGCCTGATGCGGCAAGTGAAGTTGACAGCAGGATGCGCCGGGCGCACCGCTTTCGCATATCGGCAAGCTTGAGTAACTCTTCCGTGGACAGTTGGTCATTATTCGGGTTTAATTTGAATGTCATGACATCTCCAGTTGATCAGTTGACTGGTTCATTGAATGTTGCGGATTGACTGATTTTAAATAGGTTGGGCATAATACTACGTTCCAATCGAACTCTCCAGTAGAAAATCCATGAAAATAAAGCCACTGCAGATTGCCGGTCTGACCATTGAAAATCCCTTTATTTTAGCGCCACTTGCCGGTTACACCGACCTGCCCTTCCGTCTGCTTTGCCGTGAATATGGCGCGGGCCTCGTCTTTTCGGAAATGATCAGCTGCCACGGGCTGCTGTACGACCAGCAGAGAACATGGGATATGACCCAATCCATCCCCCTGGAAAGACCGATTGCCATGCAGCTCTTCGGCAGCGAACCGGATATCATGGGCAAGGCCGCGGCCATGCTTTCCCGGCTGCCGATTGACTGCATCGATATCAACATGGGCTGCCCGGTAAAAAAGGTGACGAAAAAAGGCGCCGGAGCCGCCCTGATGAAATCCCCGGCCCTGGCGGCAAAAATTATCCGGCAGGTCTGCGCCAACACCACTAAGCCGGTCACGGTAAAATTCAGGTCCGGCTGGACCCACCAGAGCATCAATGCCCCGGAATTTGCCCGGATGGCCGAAGAGTCGGGAGCTTCGGCGGTAACCATTCATGCCAGGACCTGGAGCGATGGTTTTTCCGGTCCGGTCGACTGGGAGGTCATTGCGCAAAGCAAGGCAAAGATCAATATTGCCCTGATCGGCAACGGTGACATCAACTCCTATGGACAGGGGCTTGCCATGATGCGGCAGACGGGCTGCGACGGGGTGATGATCGGACGGGGCTGCCTTGGCAGGCCATGGGTATTTGACCCGGCTGAGCCTCCTGATACGCCACAACTTCGCTTAACCGCCTTAAAACGCCACCTGGATCTCATTGATCAATTCTGTCAACCCCAGTGGGCTCTGGGCAAAATCCGCAACCATGCGGGCAAATATTTCAAGGCCATGCGCCATGGGGCGGAGATTCGCAACAGAATCTACCAGGCCGAGACATTTGCCGGTCTCCGGCAGCTGGTCCATAGCCTGCCGGACGGATTACTTGCGGAGAAACCAGAAGAGCAGGGAAAGCAGCAGGCTGACGAGTATTGAGGTGGTTAGGGGGAAATAAAAACTGAAATGCTCCCTGCGGATCACGATATCACCGGGCAGACGCCCCAGGGGAAGCTTGCTTAGCACCGGCCACAACAGGCCGACGGCAACAAGCAGTATGCCGAGAATGATAAAATTTTTCGCCATAATGGATTAGCCGCTTTGGCCGTCTTGTAAGACACCGCAAAAACTGCTACCTTTTATTAGATATTTCTTCATACCGTAAAATTTAACTTTTGTAAAATATGTCCACTATACTTGTCGTAGATGATGAACTCAGCATGCGGGAGTTCCTGAAAATACTTCTTGAAAAAGAGGGCTACCAGGCGGTGACGGCTTCTGATGGGGAAAAGGCCCTGAAAGCCATGGAAATGCAGGAGTTTGATCTGGTTATTTCTGACATCAGAATGCCCGGCATGGGCGGCCTTGAACTGCTTGATGCCGCCAAAAAGGCGGCTCCTGACCTGCCGTTTATCATGATTACCGCCTTCGCCTCGCCGGAAGACGCGGTGCAGGCCATGAAACACGGGGCATACGATTATATCACCAAACCCTTCAAGCTCAGTGAAATAAAAGCCATTATCACTTCCGCCATTGCCGGCCAAACCGTTGAGGCGAAAAACGCCAATGCCACGCCACGCCACGATTATGCCAACATCATCGGTGACAGCCCGGAGATGCGCAATATCTTTGACCAGATTGATCGCATTGCCCCGACCCATGCCAATGTGCTGATCATCGGGGAATCCGGCACCGGAAAAGAGCTGGTGGCCCAGGCCATCCATCAGAAAAGCAGGGGGGCCCAGAACAATTTCGTGCCCATAACCTGCAACGCCATTCCTGAGTCCCTGTTTGAAAGCGAACTCTTCGGCCACATGAAAGGATCATTTACCGGGGCCAGCTCAAACAAGATCGGGCTCTTTGAGCTGGCCAATAACGGCAGCGCCTTTTTAGATGAAATCGGCGAACTCACCCCCCTTATCCAGACCAAACTGCTGCGGGTGCTCCAGGAAAGGGAGTTTAAAAGGGTCGGCGACACCAAGACCATCAAAGTCAATGTGCGCATCATTTCAGCCACCAATCGTGACTTGGAGCAGGAAATTCTGGAAAAACGCTTCCGGGAGGATCTCTTTTACCGCCTTGCCGTGGTTCCCATCCGCATGCCGCCCTTACGGGAGAGGAAGGGAGATGTTCCTCTGCTGGTTAATCATTTCCTGAAAAAATATTCAAAAACCTTTGAAAAGGATGCCCCCCAGCTCTCCTCCTATGCCATGGAAGTGCTCATGAGCTATGATTTTCCCGGTAATGTCAGAGAGTTGGAAAATATCATTGAAAGAGGCGTCGCCCTTTCTACCTCAAATATCATTCTGCCGGAAAGTCTCACCTTATCAACCCAGCGGAGAACCACCCCTGAGCAGGATGGCTCCGGGAATGCCATTTTTACCATGCCGAGCGAAGAGGAACTCTTTGATCTCGGCCTGGAGAAGGTAACGAGCAGATTCGAGAAAAAGATGATCGAGCTTGCCCTGAAAAAGGCGGACAATTCCAAAATGAAAGCCGCCGAACTGCTGAAAATCAGTTTCCGTTCCATCCGCTATAAAGTGAAAAAGTACGATATTCTCTGATCTCTTCCCTCTATTTTTCTGCACAACAAAGGAGAAGCCTGCTTCACAGCCATTTCTCCCTTTAGGGGGCAATCTATTGCTAACCGGAAATATCCATAATGATATTTAACAAGCTGTGTTCTGCTTCCAGATCCGTGACCTCGGTTGATTATTATCTGAAAAACCAGATCCAGTGGATTCTTTTTCTGCGGGTGGTTGTCCTGACCATTCTCCTGGGCATCAGCATGCTGCTGCAGACCAAGGAACATGAAATTATCATTCCGCCGATAAGCTACATCGCTTACTTCATCGGCGGCACCTACCTCTTTACCATCTTCTCGGCCCTGTTCTTGAGGGTGATCGCCTGCTACCGGCATTTTGCTTATCTGCAGATCATCATCGACTGCCTGCTCACCAGCTGTCTGGTTTTTTTCACCGGAGGGAGTCAGTCCATATTCACCATCATTTACTTCTTTCCCATCATCAGCAGCGCCATCCTGCTCTTTCGCCGCGGCGCCCTGCTGCTGGCCGCCTTAACCAGCATTTCCTTTGCGGCAATCCTGGCGGCAGAATTTCTGCTGCCTCTACCCATCCTGCTGCATCTCGGCATTACCCCGCTGACCAGTATCCATGTGGCCATGCATTACTTCTCCGTCCGGGGCATCACCTTTTTTCTGGTGGCGGCATTGAGTTTCATTCTCTCCGAAAGGCTGCACAGGGCGGAAGCGGAACTTTCCAAAACCTCCCGGGATCTTGACCGGCTGGCCCTGCTCTACAAGCAGATTTTCGATGATATTGCCACCGGCATCATCACGGTTGATTCCCAGGGCCGCATTTCCTCCTTTAACCGGTCGGCAGGTATTATCACCGGCTATGAGGCCATTGATGTCCTGGGACGAAAAATCGACAAGGTTTTCCCCGAACTGAACACCACGACCACCGACTCGATTCGTCCCATGACCTATCTGAAAAAAAAGAGGGGCGAAAAAATTCCGGTGGGATACTCATGGACCAGGCTTAACATGCCGGGCGACTCGGAAAATGCCAGGGTTTACACCATGCAGGATCTCAGCATTATCAAAAAAATGGAGGAAAAGGTACGGCAGGCGGAAAAAATGGCGGCCATCGGCGAGATGGCTGCCGGCATTGCCCATGAATTCCGCAACCCGCTGGCAGCAATCTCCGGCGCTGCCCAGGTCCTGGAAAATGACTTTGAGCCGGCTACCTCCTCAAGAAGTCTCATGACCATCATCGTCAGGGAATGTGATCGCCTGGAAGAAACCATCAGTCAATTCCTGCAGTTTTCCAAACCAGCCACGCCGGAGAAATCCTGGCTTTCTATTCTCGGAATTGTGCAGGAAAGTTGTGACCTGCTCACCCAGGGCCGCAATTGGGACCAACGATTTACGGTAAAAACCAGGATTCCCGAGAACCTCGATTGCTGGGCTGATGCGCGGCAAGTGAAGCAAATGATTGTCAACCTGATGGAAAACGCCAGAAATGCCATGGAGCAGAAAGGCGGCATTATCACCGTATCAGCCTCTGAGGTAACCGAGGATGGCCAGGAAAAAACCCTGCTGCAGGTTGCTGACAATGGTCCCGGCATCGCAGAAAAGTTCATGGGCCAGATATTTGAACCCTTTTTCACCACCCGGGAAAACGGCACAGGTCTTGGGCTGGCGATTGTCCGACAGCTGGTTGAAAGTCACGGCGGACAGGTGTGGATGGAAAACAACAAAAAAGAGGGTGGCGCGGTCTTCTCTTTTACCCTGCCGCTTCCCTAACACCTTATTTTTCCTTGACAAAGGACTGCCCTTCCGCTGTAATTGTTTCAATCTCTTTGACTGTCCCGTAAAAAACCACTCGACAGCCTACTGTGCAGGATAACTTCCTGGTTTAAATCACGATGTTTTGTCGCCGGGACCTTTTATGAAGCCATCTCTTTCCGCTCAACTCTTTTGATCCGGGAAATTTCTTTTGAAAACAAGAAAATCGCTGCTGCCATGTCTTTTCCTGCTCTCATTTCTTATTTCCCCTGCCCTGTCATCAGCTTCCACTGATTTTACCAACCTGTTCGGCTATACCGCCCAACCCCAGCAAAGTCTGGATTATCTGCCCCAATGGCTTTCCGTACTGGAACGGCATATCACCCAGGACGTGCCCGAGGGTAACTGCTCAGACAGCTTTTTCAACCGCTGCCACCTGAAAAACTGGCTGCATTTTCTTGAAACAATCAAAACGAAACCGCTGCTTGAGCAGATCAATGCGGTTAACCTGTACGCCAACAAAAAAAGCTACATTCTGGATATGGCCAATTACGGCCAGGAGGATTACTGGGCCATTGCCAAAGAATTTTTCTACAATGGCGGTGATTGTGAGGATTATGCCATCACCAAATTCTTCTCACTGCGCTGGCTCGGCATTGACACGGACGCCCTGCGCATCGTCATTCTGCAGGATACCAACCTGCGTATTGCCCATGCGGTGCTGGCTGTTTCCTATAAAAACGACATCCTCATTCTTGATAATCAAACTCAAGGGGTTGTCTCCCATAAGGCTATAGCCCATTATCTTCCCCTGTACTCAGTCAATGAGAAAAAGTGGTGGTTGCATCTTCCCAGAATGTAAATGCCAAGAGAGATGACAGACAGCAAAATGAAAACGAAACCTTTTCTGATCAGTGCCGCCATCCTGATTTGTGTAATAGTCTCCGGAATTTTCTCGGTTTTTTCCCTGACCCGCTATGAACAGCAGAGAGACCTCAATAACTGGCAGATCACCCTCTCTGTGGTGGCGGACAGCCGTGCCGCCGATATCATGAAATGGATTGACGGCAGATTTGCAGTTTTACAGGAACTTGCGGCAAACGGTTCTTTGCAGCTCTATGTGGAACAGCTGCTCATCAACCCTGAGGCCAACAGGGAAACAGAAGCAGTGCAGCTTTCCTATCTGCGCAACCTGATCCAGACAACAGGCCAGCGGTCAGGCTTTTATGATGATCCGAAAACAACCATGCCCGCTCCGGCCAATGTCGCCTTCATTGCCAATAACGGTTTAGCTATTCTGGCCGCCGATGCCCGGATCATTACCTCAACGCCTGGTTTCGCCTCTCCTGATGTCAGACTGCGGAAGGCGGTGGAACAGGTCATTGTTTCCGGGAAACATCTTTTTTCCGACATCCAGCTCAATGAAAACGGGCAACCTGTGGCAGGATTTCTAGTGCCTGTTTTTTCCCTGCAGAAACAAAGCGATAGCCAGCGGCCCATTGCCGTTCTTTACGCATACAACAATGCAGCATCCTCCCTGTTTCCCATTCTTGCAACAAAAAGCCTGGCAACCAAAACTGCCGAAACCTATCTGGTGCGCCAGGACGGCAATCTGATTAACTATGTCTCGCCGCTGGCTGACGGCACCCAACCATTGACCCTGAGCCTCGCTGCCAATGCGGAAGAGCTGGTAGCATCACTTGCCCTGCGCAATCCCGGCCAATTCAGTCAGGGCAATGACTATAGCGGATCAAAAAGCCTTTTTACCAGCAGAATACTGCCTGCCGTGCGTATGACCCTTATCCAGAAAATATCTTATGCCGAGGCCCTGGCTGAATCCCAAAGCCACCAGCGCTTCCTGCTTATTTCACTGCTGCTGGCCTTGCTGCTCGGCTCAGCCCTGATGGTCGCAGCCTGGTGGTACGGGAGCTCCCTCAAAGAACGTCAGGCTGCCCATGATCTGCTGGTAAAATCCCGTCAGCTTGAAGCGCAGACCAATCTGCTCAATGCCATCAACGACAATATGACCGAATTGATCTTACTTCTCGACTGTGAGTCCGATCTCATCTTTGCCAACAAAACCCTGGCCGATCATCTGCAAACCCCTGTCGCTGATCTGCAAGGGAAAAGTCTGTCAAATATCTTCGGCCCGGATGCAGCCGCAAAATTGCAGGAAACCGTCAGCAGCGCGAACTCGCTGCGCAAAATCATCACCAGCGAAATATCCTTTGATATAAAAGGCATACATCACGTCTTCTTTTCCACCTGTATCCCGGTTGCCTATGAATTCAATGGACAAGACTCGCTGCTTCTTACCTTAAATGATGTCACCCGGCTGCAGGAAGCCCAAACCAGAAGAGACCGGCTCATGAAGCAGATCGTCTACTCCCTCATGCGGGCAATTGATCTCCATGATCCATACTCGGCCAACCACTCCGCCAAAACGGCCAAGGTGGCAACTGCGGTCGGCCGGGCCATGGAATTGTCCACGGAACAGTTAACCACCATTGAAATAGCTGCGAACCTTTGCAACCTCGGCAAGTTATCCCTGCCCAAGGAACTTCTGCTGAAAACCGGCGATCTGACCCCGGCCGAACAAACTGTCTTGAAAAGCGAAACAGCGTCTGCGGCTGAAATTCTTACCGGTATAGACTTTGAGGGTCCTGTTCTGGAAACAATCACCCAGAAGCATGAATATCTGGACGGCAGCGGCTATCCAAAAGGGCTGGCAGGAGAGGAAATAATACTCACTTCCCGCATTCTTGCGGCGGCCAATGCCTTTATCGCCATGACGAGCCCAAGGGCTTACCGCGACCGTCTCACGGACAAACAAGCCATGACGCAATTACTCAATGCAGCAGACAGCAAATATGACCGCCATGTGATTGCCGCACTCTTCCATGTGGTGGAGAATGAGATTGATTTGAAAACATAATTTTTCATTGATAAACGGATATTCTTGCTTTTTGCCTGTCACTGCTTTAAAGATTAATCGTTAATTAATGAGATCTTAACAATCATTGATTAACATTGTTATATTAAATGAAAAATTTCTTAATTATTGGGGGAAAATTGATGAGGGCTTACTCTAACAGGCGAAAGAAGTACAAAACACTTACTGCTGTTCTATCACTAACCTCTCTCTTAACTTTTTCTGCGCCATTTGTACTCCATGCGCAAGAGGCTTCCCCCACCTTAACCGATGAACAGTTTCGCCAACAAATGGAAGAGCTCTTCCGCCAGGCCATGGAAAAACGCGAAACAGGCAATATCTACTCGGCCATTGAGGATTTTCAATCCATCCTCAGTACCCAGCCTAAACTGCACAGAGCCCGTCTGGAAATGGCTGTTGCCTATTATCAGATATATAAATTCGACGAAGCGGTCAAAGAGGCTGAGGTTGTTTTAAATGATCCGCAGACCCCGCCCAACGTCAGGGTTTCCATTCTCGCATTTATGGCCCAGGTGAAACAGGATGCTGAACGCTTAAACCAGGGACAGAGCACCTGGAAATTCCCATTTGAATTCGGTTATGTCTATGACACCAATATCAATATCGGTCCTGACAACACGGTTGTTACGCCTGGTGATGAAAAGAAAAGAGACTCGGGCACGATAATCTCCGTCGGCATCGATCACACCTACCAGACCGGGAAACGCTATAACTTGGGAACAAATCCGGCTAATCTTCTCTGGCAGAGCGGGGTAAATATTTACCATAAAGGTTACTTTAATGAGGACGAATATGACCTGTCCGTCGTGAGTCTCAGAACCGGGCCGACCCTTGTCAGCACCGGCAACTGGCGTTCCAATCTTACCCTGCAGGAGGATATCATCAGCTGGGGTGGTGAAAAGTATGCAATTTTCAGCTACCTGCTGCCGAGCTACACCTGGCATTTCGGTGATACCGGTTTTGAATCCACCGCTGATGCAATTATCTCCAGACGTGATTACTCCAGACCAGGGTACAGAGGGCGGGACAGCGTCTATCTCGCGCCGCGCCTCTCCGTTGGCTACACTTTTTACAACGGCAAAATGGCTGCCCTCACAGGCATTCAATATATTAACGAAAACGCCAAGGATGATGCCTACAGCCAGGATGCCATCTGTTTTTTTCTTACCGGCAGCTGGAAATTCCTGGAACATAACACCCTTTTTGCCGGCTATATCCAGACGGAGAGCAGATATGATGCGGCACCGGTTCCCGGTTTACCTGATTGGGGCAGCCCTCGGGATGAGATCACCAGACAATACAAACTTGGATATATCCACACCTTTAAGGACTTTGGCTGGCTGACTGACTGGGATTTT
The DNA here is from genome assembly GCA_023230525.1 of Desulfobulbaceae bacterium. Classification (GTDB taxonomy): domain Bacteria; phylum Desulfobacterota; class Desulfobulbia; order Desulfobulbales; family SURF-16; genus SURF-16. The sequence goes on along the minus strand of JALNXE010000039.1, from coordinate 15,006 downwards.
AATGCCGAGGTGATGCACACCAGCGCGAATTCGAATCTGCCGGCCTATGACTATAGCCGTTCGGAAACGACGATTACCCTGTCGAGAAGGTTTTAACCGGTTTAACGGAATGGTAATTCGTATTTTCGGAAAGACTAGTCCGAAAAAATGGAATAACAACAGCCAACAAAAAATAATTTGCGGCGACAATGCCAGATAACTAAACGAAATTATTTCTTTTATAAAGAATACAAAAAACTCGGCACAGCTTTTGCTGATAGTATTACCTAAATTAAGAAGACAAATATTATTCAATGATCTGAACTGATCAGGTGAAAAAAATGAAAATGAAAAAAAAGTATTTGTTCCCGGCAGTTCTTGCATGCGCCTTTGTGCTGCTGCAAAGTTCTTTTTCCCTTGCAGGTGAAAAAAAAGATGTTGACGAAGAATTATCCCCATACAAATGGGGTCACTGGGACAGAATGGTACCGCCTGCCGCTGGGCCGGTTGCCCTCGCCCCCACACCAGTAAGCGCGGCGCTGCCGTCACCGGATCCGGTTGTTCCGCCGGATCCACCAACACCCGAACTGAAGCCTACAATGTATCCGCGGGAAGGTGGTGGTGGCACGGATATCGGACCCAAACCCCAATTAGGCCCGAGTGTATATAGTGGTGATGCTGGTGAAGGCACTTCTACGCCAAGTATTCCATACTGATGCCTTCAAACTGACTTATTGCTGATTAGCAGGAAACTCCTTCCTTGGATTGCAAGGATTAAGATAAATATGTAATTTAAAATAATGAGATAACGAAAATGAAGAAAATCAATTGGCAGAAATCAAGAGCAATCACTCTTTCTGCATTGCTAATCGTAGGAATTACAGGAGGAAACGCACTTGCATCCTCCGTATCGGCTAACGCCGAAGTGTCCTGGGCCAGTTTAACAATAACCGGATCAGGAGCATACACTGTTTATGATCCAACCACTTTCACGAAAAGTTGGTCACGTGCAGGCACCTATGAAACTTGGTCCATTCCTAATTTTAATGCCCCTTCTGCTTTTGACGATAGTGATGACCGAATCGGAATTGTGGCCACCCTTGCGGAGTCAGAGAAGTCAAATGCAAATGGCTCTTCCTATGCGCTAGGAAAAACGGATACTACTCCAGGACAACAAAACATTATTGCCAATGCAAGTGCATTTGCAATAAATTATGAAGACTATTCAGCGATGGCAACTGCTCGAAGAGATATTTGTTACAAAGTAACTACTGCCGGCAATCTGACTTTTTCTATCAATTATACACTCGATGGCATTGATATCGACGCCTCAGATGGTTCTGGTTGGTCAAATATTCTGGCATTCACCGACTTTCACCGATACAATTTCACGACCGGAAAGTGGGACTTGATTACCGTCGGTAATGTAACCAAGGAAAAAGTATCAGGCACTATTGAGTTTGACGATTACATATATACGGAATCAGGAAAAATAACATTCATGTATGCGGCAAAGGTAGGAGAGTATCTGCATTTTGGTGCCGGAGTAACTGCAAAGGCCTCTGCTGCCAGCGCTGTACCTATTCCCGGTGCGGTTTGGCTGCTTGGCTCAGGCCTTTTGGGCATCATTGCCACCAGAAGAAAATCAGCCCAATAAACTGCCATAAGCCAGTTCATTTAGTTTCAATTTTGACATAAAAAAAAGACGGGTCGAATTAATTCGACCCGCCTTTTTTTTACATTCCATACGAACCGGACAGAGAAGAAACTCAACCTGCCTCAATCAACATATTCAACCAGCTCCTCATCCTCTTTCCGCGCGGCAACCTCGCCGATCACATAAGGGGACTCACCAAGGGCGATCAACTGCTGGGTTACGTCTTCCACAATCCTTGCGTCGACAATCAAAACCATGCCGATTCCGCAGTTGAAGGTGCGATACATCTCCTCTTGCGAAATCTTGCCATTCTTCTGCAAAAAGTCAAAAATCGGCAGCACCGGCCAGCTTCCCTTATGGATATGAACCTTCGTGCCTTTGGGGAGTATCCTGGGGATATTATCGGTAAAACCGCCACCGGTAATGTGACTTAAGCCCCGCACCTTGAAATTCTTAAACAGGTTGAGCAGGGTCTCCACATAGATCCTGGTGGGCCTGAGCAGTTCTTCTCCCAGAGCACAACCGAGTTCAGCCACATGATCATTAACAGAGAGGCCCAACTCCTCAAAACAGATTTTACGGACCAGAGAGTAACCGTTGCTGTGAACTCCGCTGGAGGTGAGACCGATAAGTTTATCGCCGACCTTAATCTCTGAACCGTCAATAATTTTATCCCGCTCGGCAATACCGACGACAAAACCTGCCAGATCATAATCCTTTTCATGGTATAGCCCCGGCATTTCGGCAGTCTCACCGCCAATCAGTGAACATTTGGCAATTTCGCATCCCTTGGCAATTCCCTTGATTACGTCCGTGGCAATTTCGAGATCGAGCTTGCCGATAGCAAAATAATCAAGGAAAAAAAGAGGCTGGGCGCCGGACACAACGATATCATTCACACACATGGCAACGAGATCAATACCAATGGTATCATGCTTATTGCACAGGCTTGCGATTTTCAGCTTCGTGCCGACACCATCGGTAGACGAGACGAGAACAGGATCGGTGAAACGATCTCCACCTATAGCAAATAAACCTCCGAATCCCCCGATATCAGTTAAAACCCCGCGCCGGAACGTTGCAGCCACCAAGGGTTTTATATTCGATATAAATTTATTTCCTTTGTCTATATCAACGCCAGAATCAGCATATCTGGAAGTTTGAATATGATCCATTTTCTCTTTGACCGCCTAAATTTCGATTGAAAACCACATGCTGTTCACTGGGACAAAATGGCTTTCATTAAGAATTTGCGACCCGCAGAGGGCCCATGTGAGGATATTGAAAAAACAATTTATAAGGTCTTGTTATATAATAAAAACGTAATTATTAATATAGAAACATTTACTTTCCAACGGGTAAAAAGTCAATCTGTTTTCTTTGGCAGATACATTTCAGCAAATTCAGCTTGCTAAAAAAAATCTTTTAATATCAGCATGATAACAAAAAAAATAATTTCGCGGCATTAAAATTACACACATGAATGGCCATTCATTGCCCGTTGCTTTGCGCCCCTAAATGAGTTATCTATACACTATGAAAAAAAACCGCTTCAACAAAATTTTAGTCTTCATGATTCTTTTGGCATGGATGGCTATTACCTATACATTCAACGAAAAACACCAAACTTCATGAGCATCAGCGCTACCAGAGTCCCGGTCCGGGATAAGTTGCTCACCGCCTGCAATTCAAAAATAAGTTGCTATCTGTTCTAAAAGGAGCTGCCACATGCTGTCATATGATACATGCCTTAAATATGCACAAGAAGAACACTTCTGCCCTCATTGCCATGCACGCCTGTCCTGCTGCGAAACGCCTCCCTTTCATATTGGTGATGGATTGGGCTGGGGATGTGAGGTTATGTTTGTCTGTCTCAACGATGAATGCCCGATATTCTCAACAGGTTGGCAGCATATTGAGGAACAGTACGGTCATGTGGGTTCCTACCGGTATATGCTCCTCCCTGGTGAAAAAAAAGGCAGCGTTATGATGGTTGGCAGCGCCGAGGCTTTTACCGGTTGCATAATTGATCCGGAAACTGTCAAAAAACAGGATATTCGCTACCGGGAAGAACAAGAGGCCTTAAATGAACTGAATACCTGCGCCGAAACACATAATCTGCGGCCTGTTCTCACACTTGTGCTTGATGAATGTGCCGGTTTGGATGGCAGGTTGAAATCCTGTGAACTTCTCGTTAAGCTTAACGATCTCGCATGTGTTGATCCGATAAGAAACCATCGCTTCGGCAACAAGGATCTCGAGCAGAACGCCAATTTTGCCGTCAACCAGATCCTCCAGGCAAACTTCAAAAAAGAATGCCCTTATTGCTCTGAAATCATAAAGAAACAGGCAAAACTTTGCATGCATTGCGGCAAGGAAATTATCTGAGGGCTTTCCCGGCTAGCCAAAGGTATTCAGGAGAGGTTACGAAACAACCTGTGCAATTCCGCCTTGTTCTCTATGGTTCCTTATGCCGTTTTGGTTTTCAGAACGATCACATTGTTTTTTACAACGGCTTATCTGTGAAAAACTCTTGATAAAAGCGATTTTCACCTTGCTATTGGATCGGGAATCTATTATAAAAATCATTCTTTGATCATAATTGCTATATAACTTTTTTTGCGTGGTGAGCGTAGCTCAGCTGGTGGTAGCTTCGGATTGTGGCTCCGATGGTCGTGGGTTCGAGTCCCATCGCTCACCCCATTATTTCTTAAGGGATTCAAGCAGTTAGCTTGAGTCCTTTTTTTGTTCATACCATCCAGTTTTCAGGTGTCATCCTTACAGCTCCGGCAATCTCTCTTTCAGCCAACCCCAAATTTAGGATCATCAACAGTTGACAACCCTAACACAAAGCCCCTCGCATTCAAGTCACGTTCCCTTCTGAGCCGATCTGTATTTGTCGGTGATATCCGGCCCCATCAGCATAATGCAAGAATTTCATGTAGGATCGCATCCATCATTCCCCGATGCGAACCGAACCAGTATATCTTCTTGCAGTCAAGGCAACGCTGAAAAACATGGTAATATTTCTTGGTAAGAGGCTCGAGAAATGGCAGGATATCTTCCTTGGCGACCGGTTCCAGTAAACCATTACATAGGAAGCAACGGCTATAAGGCTTTATCTTGTCTTTGAGTCCAAAAAGTTTGATGATTTCCACAAGCTGATCATTGGGAAATTCTGCCCGGACCAGATGACCGAATTCGACGATTTTTCTCTTTAGCAGATTGCGGTCCCTCGTCAATAAGATCCTCCTCTGGCAGCCAGCAATTGCCGCAAGACCTGCATCATCGCAGTTACGGGGCAAAAGCGTATCAAATCCGAGTTGCCGCAATTTAGAGGCAAGTTTTGCAACATTGATATCCACAACGAAGCGATGAAATTCAAGAGAATCTGGTCTGAGCAGAGAAGGTTTGAAGAAATTGCTTTGGGACGAAATCGGAAAAACCTCTATCTGGCTACCGTCCTCCACAATATAGGCAAAATCAACCATTTCCCCATTAACGACAATTTCTTCAATCTCAGGATGGGGGACACCAAACGATTCTATTAAATCCTTAACAGAAGTTCTGCGCTCCAGATGAAAAGTAATGAAAGGGCCATTTTCTGACTTTCCGGATAACAGATCAACTAAATTGCCATGGAAATTGACAGCTATCATGGTAAAGCCTGAAAGTGCTCTTATCCGCCTGTGCCGGCAACATCACTATCGCGCAGCAAATGCACAATATTTTCCATATCAGGCCAAAGAGGGGCGGTAAATGACAACCTCTCGCCGGAATGGGGATGATCAAAGGCAAGAGAGTAAGAATGAAGGCATTGTCGGACAATCAACAGATCGGAAATTTTAGTTTTTCTCCCATAGACCGGGTCTCCGGCAATCGGGCATCCGATTGAAGCCATATGAACACGTATCTGGTGTGTTCTTCCTGTTTCAAGCCGAAGTTTGACAAAACTGAAATGAGAGAAATATTCCAGGATCTCCCAGTTAGTAACTGACTCGCGCCCACCTTGCTGCAAAACAGCCATTTTTTTTCTATGAACGGGATGCCGTCCAATAGCTGCAGCAATGCGTCCGGTCCTGGTACGGGGAATTCCAACTAGGAGGGCGAGATAGAATTTTTCAACAGTTCTCCCCTTAAACTGCTTAACCAGGCTTTGATGGGCCATATCATTTTTGGCGACAATCATGGCGCCAGAGGTGTCTTTGTCCAGCCTGTGGACAATCCCGGGTCGTAATTCTCCGCCTATGCCGGATAAATTATGGCAATGGTGCAGAAGACCATGAACCAGCGTGCCATCAATATGCCCATGGGAAGGATGAACAACAACCCCTGGGGGTTTCGACAGGACGATAACGTCCTGATCCTCGAAGAGAATCTGAAATTCAAGTTCCTCAGGAATAAGAGATGAAGGTTGCGGCGGAGGAAGAGTAATACATATCGTCTCGCTCGTCCTGACCCGATACCCGGTTTTTCTTACCTCATCATTAACAAGAATATTACCTGCACGGATAAGGTTCTGAATGCGGGAGCGGGTCAGTTGAGCGCAACTTTCGAGATCGGCCACGAGTAAATCAAGCCGTTTCCCGGCTAAGTCAGGAGAAACAACAAAATGAAATTCTTTTTGTTGCGCGTGAAGCAAATTTTGCTTTCTCAGTGAGGAAGAAAAAGCCTAAAAGACTTTCCTTTACAGGATAAAATACACAAGGAATGTTCTTTAATTTTGGAAGATCCGGTCAATATCTTTTGCAACCTGATCTTCCTGAACCTTGTTGGCCAGCGCGATTTCTTTCATTAAAAGATTTTTCGCCGTATCAAGCATCTTTCTTTCACCAAAGGAGAGATCTTTGTCTTCCTTCAGCAGATAGAGATCACGTAAAACACCGGCGATTTTGAAAACCGAACCGGTTTTGATTTTCTCCATATACTGCCGATAACGTTGATTCCAAGGTTGAGCCGCGATTTTCACATCCCGGTCTTTCAGAATATCAAAAACCCGGTCAGCCTCGGATGAGGATATAATACCTCGCAGACCAACACTTTCACTGTTTTTTGTAGGAATCATAACAACCATGCTTGTGTCGATAATTTTCATAATGTAAAAAGCCTGCTCTAAATCACCGACAATTCTCTTTTCAATTGATTGTATCTCTCCTACTCCATGAGCCGGATAAACTGCCATATCGCCTTTGTTAAACACACCAACCACCCTTGTCAGCCTTTCATGATCTTAGATTTGACATCAACCAGGAATCTGGCACTTAAAAAAAAGATCTTGAAACTTCATTTTGTTACTATAGCATTATTTAACAAATTACGCAATTAATGGTTCAATTAACAGCTAAGCAACAAAAAATTAAAGGGTTAACAGTCTGATTTATTATCATTTTTAGCGGAATTTATTCTGTTCATCGCCGAACCTACCCCTTCACAGACAATAAGGCGTACTGTTTCGAAAACACTCTCCATCATCCCCTTCACAGATTCGATTTCTGAGTCGGTCATCTCGGTCAAAACATACCGTTCAATGGGAATTGCCTCGACCGGTCTGCCGATTCCTGCTTTTATTCTGATAAAATCCTTACTGCCGAGAAGCGACACGATGGAACGTAGGCCGTTATGGCCACCGGTACCCCGGTTGACAACCACTTTAACCCGACCGAAGGGCATATCAATATCATCATGAATGACAATAATTTTTTCAGGGGGAATTTTATAAAATAAAGCGGCACCAGCCACCGCATTACCACTTAGATTCATAAAGGTCTGGGGTTTGAGCAGCAGAACCTGTTCGTTGCCGAGCATTGCCTTTGCCGTATCGGCCTGCCATTTTACTGCTGTGAAATTTACGCGCAGCTTTTCAGCTAGATAATCAAGGAAGAGAAAACCTATGTTGTGTCGGGTTGAGTGATATTTTTCACCTGGATTGCCAAGTCCTGCAACTAGAAACATAATTCACCGGCGCGAGAAAGACAAAAAGCCGGAGAAGGATTACCCTTCCCGGCTTAAAAGAATATCTGTCACAAAAAATTATTCTGCTACTGCCGCCCGTGCGGTTACGATTCCAACACAGACCTTACTCTTGTTCCCAAGCAGGGTCACATTAGCCGGAAGGTTCAAATCCTGGCAGGAAAGATGTTCATTTGTGCCAAGCGGGGTCACATCTACCTCTATCATATCAGGGATATCGAGGGGATTCCCCTTCACTTTAATTTCATTAACCGAAATGATCATATCACCACCCATCTCAACCCCCCGTGCTTTTCCGGTATATCTGACCGGAACGGTAAAAGTGCGGGGAAAATCAAGGGTGATCTCAAAGAAATCAGCATGTTTAAGGGTATCATGAATTGGATCTACCTGGATTTCCTTGATAAGCACATGACGTCTTTCAACCCCTGCATCTGTTTCAATGTTAAGATTGACAACAGCATTTCGTCTCTGCAGATGCAAAAGAGTCTTGGTAAAAGAATGCGTATCAAGAGTTAAAGACAATGGATCATTCTTGGAACCATAAATTACCGCAGGAGTTTTTCCGTCTCTCCGCAAGGTTCTTGCTGCGCCTTTACCTGTATTTTTTCTGACCTGGGCAGATACATCTACCTGTAACATTTTATAAACCTCCTAAACGAGTAACTGGAGCAGATGCGAAAAAAACACTGCAATCAGTGTTCTCCATCCAGCATCCAAATTTTTTTCTACACTATGAAAATCAAATCTGCGATATAAACTCGCGAAATTTTCATGCTTCTTATCAACACCAAAGCTTTTGATCCTAGATGAAAAGCGAACTGACGGAATCCTCATTATGGATACAGCGTATGGAATCACCAAGCAATTCGGATACGGAAAGGACCTTAATCTTATTGCAATCTTTCGCACTATTGCGAAGGGGTATGCTATTTGTCACCACGAGCTTTTTAATCTTCGATGCATTGAGCCGCTCAATAGCCGGCCCGGAAAGCACGGCATGGGTACAGTATGCATAAACCTCTTTCGCGCCCTCCTTCATTAAAATTTCGGCTCCCGCGCAAAGCGTGCCCGCCGTGTCAACCATATCATCAAGCAATATAGCATGTTTCCCGGTTACATTGCCAATAACATTCATTGCTTCGGACTCATTTGCCCGCTCTCTTCTTTTATCGATGATGGCAAGACCCGCTTTGAGCCGTTTGGCAAATGCCCTGGTTCGTTCGACTCCCCCGGCATCAGGGGATACCATTATGACTTCTTTACCGGCGAAAACTTGTGAAATATCGCTTAAAAGCACCGGAGCAGCATACATATTATCAACCGGGATATTGAAAAAACCTTGAATCTGCCCGGCATGCAGATCCATTGTTAATACCCGCCTGACGCCGACCGCCATGAGCATTTCGGCGACAACCTTGGCGGAAATCGGCACCCTGGGAGCAACTTTTCTATCCTGCCGGGAATATCCGTAATAGGGCATGACGGCCGTGATACGACGAGCGGATGCACGACGCAGAGCATCAGCCATCAGTATCAACTCCATGAGATGATCGTTTACCGGAGTGCATGTCGGCTGCACCACAAAAGCATCTTTGCCCCGTACATTCTCGCCTATTTCAACATAGGTTTCTCCGTCACTGAATTTCCGGACATCAGCGCGGCTCAATTCAACCTGGAGATGCCTGCAAATATCCTCGGCAAGGGTTCTGTTGGCATTTCCGCTAAAAATCATCATTTCTTTTAATTTGGTCATGGCGTAATCCATTAAGCTCGATTACAACAAGTCGATCTTATTGCAGGCTGATCGATGTGCAATCCATTTCAGGTTATTTTTTGATCAACAAAAAATGGCTGGGGTGGTAGGATTCGAACCTACGAATGCAGGCGTCAAAGGCCTGTGTCTTACCGCTTGACGACACCCCAACTAAAAAAAAATTTAAGATGATGAGAGCGGCTCTGTGAGAAAAACCCTGCCTGGATGAACATGTTGCAAGTTTATTGCGCATTGTGCTGCAAGGCCGAAATCCATAAAAATACCAAATACAGTAGGACCACTGCCGGACATCAATGCTCCAGGCGCACCTAACTCAGTTAATTCTTTTTTTATCTGTGAAACTTCCGGATAGAGGGCAGCAGTTACCCTTTCAAGATCATTGAAAAGCTTTTCCGGTTTCGACCCATTAATTTCGCGGCCTAAAATATATGGATTATCCCCCGATGTCAACGTAAAATTAACGGGTTGCGCGCGATCGAATTCTTCAAACACCCATTTAGTGGAAACAGGAAAACCGGGATTCACCAAAACGAACCAGCATTCTTTTAAAGAATCTCTTTTTTCGAGCTTTTCTCCAATACCGGTGGCAATGGCCGCACTGTATCCAGACACAAAAAAAGGAACATCCGCGCCCAGGGACAGCCCCAACTCCATCAGCTCTTTATCGCTTAACCCGGCGGAAAATAATATATTTAAACCGGTTAACACCGCGGCAGCATCGCTGCTGCCGCCACCTAGCCCTGCAGCAATCGGAACTTTTTTTACCAGCTCAATTTCTACGCCGGCATTTAGTCCTGTTTTTTTAAAAAAGAGAGCCGCAGCCTTATGGGCAAGATTAGTTTCATCTGCAGCCAGATCAACTCCGGGACACCGTAGCTTTATTCCCCTACTGGCTGATGACAGTGTAATTTCATCAGCGAGTTTAAGCTTCTGCATCCAGCTTGAGAGTTCATGATAACCATCATGGCGCCGGCCCAGAACCTTCAAATACAAATTAATTTTTGCCGGTGCCTGCAGGTGGAGCTTACCGCCTGCAACCATTTAAGATTTTGCCTTCACATACCGCATGTGCAGATCATAGAGGAATTTGCCAAGCATATCTTCCTCTTCTTCCGTCAAATTCCCCTTTGTTTTTTCTTTCAAGACATTAAGGGTATCAATAGTATGCTTTGCCAGAACCAGGTCCTGTTTTCGAACCCCGGTTTCCGGGTCGGAGAGCTCTCCAAGCAGAAAGAGGGCAGAGGTATTCAATGACATGATAAATGCCGAGAATGTCACTTCCGGCATTACACATTTCCCGTTAACCATCTTACCACCGGGACACTTACATTTTTTCTCCGCCTCGCTCATAATATTTCTTTCCCGGCCAGATATTAAGACAAATCAAGAACCATTGCGCTGGTGATATCATCCAGTTTTTTCACTTTTTCAAGCTGCTCTTTACTGATCAGGGTGTCGGTGTTTAACAGGATGATATTGCGGGTATGATCCCCATTCCCCTCTTCCCTGCCCACCGTCATGCGTGAAATATTGACACCTTCCCCGCCCAGAGCAACACCCAGCGCCCCGATAACGCCTGGTACATCACGATTCTGCACAAAAAGCATGGGGCCATCCGGTAATGCCTCAAGCCTGAAGGTATTTAACCGCACTAACCGAGGCTCTTTTTTACCGAAAACAGTCCCGGCAAGGACATTTTCATCCTCAGAGGTCTTCACTTTGATGGAAAGAAGATTGGTGAAATCATCCGAATCAGCGGTCTTGGACTCAGTAACCCTGATCCCTCTTTCTTTCGCTATCATGGGGGCGTTAACGAAATTGACGGCATCTTTCAGGATAGGGGTAAACAGTCCTTTCAAAAAAGCAACAGTAATGGGACCTGTCACCATTGAGGCAAGATCACCGATAAACTCGATATTTACCTCCTCCACCCCGCCCTTGGCAATCTGCATGTGAAAAGAGCCAAGCATTTCGGCAAGGGTAACATAGGGCCTGATTTTGGAAAGAACCTCGGCAGATACGGATGGGACGTTGACGGCATTGACAACGGTATTATTGAGCAGATAGTCTGCCATCTGCTCGGCAATGGTCACCGCGACATTTTCCTGGGCTTCAGCGGTTGATGCGCCAAGATGGGGGGTGCAGATAAAGTTATCAAGCCCAAGCAGCGGAGTCGTTTCCAGGGAAGTTGGCTCTTTCGCAAAGACATCAAGCGCAGCACCGGCAATCTCTTTGCTCTTCAATGCCTCATAAAGTGCCTCTTCATCAACAACCCCGCCACGAGCGCAATCGATAAACATTGCTTCCTTTTTCATCAGCTTAAAGGCTTCGGTTGACACCAGCTTGCTTGTTTCTTTGGTCAAGGGCACATGAACGGAAATATAATCAGCGCGTTTGCAGAGGTCCTCAAAACTGACCAGCTCAACCCCTAATTTATCAACGAGATCCTTGGGCATATGCGGATCAAAGGCGATAACTTTCATATGAAGACCTTGAGCCCTGTTGGCCACAATGGCACCGATCCTGCCAATACCGATAATTCCTAATGTCTTGCCCGTCACTTCCCTGCCCTGGAATTTTTTCTTGTCCCAACCTCCTGCCTTAAGTCTGGCCGTGGCCTGGGGAATGTTGCGGGTCAGGGACATCATCATGGCCAGGGCATGTTCTGCCGCAGTAGTGGCATTACCATCAGGGGCATTCATCACAACGATGCCACGCTTGCTTGCTGCCGCGACATCAACATTATCAAGCCCTATGCCTGCACGTCCAACTACTTTTAATTTATCTGCCGCTTCGATAATTTCCGCAGTCACCTTTGTGGCACTTCTAATAACCAAACCGTCATACTGGACAATTTCTTTTTTCAGCTCTTCAGGGCTCATTCCTGTTTTTATATCGACCTCAAGCCCTGCATCCCTTAGAATTTGTGCTCCCACAGGGGCAAGGTTGTCACTGATAAGTACCTTCATGACTGCTCCTTTTATCTTAAATATCGAATAAATTTTTAAAGATGATCGTAATAAATGATAAAGAAATAAAACGGAGTAATATGCTGCGAATACCTTAATTTGTCAAGGGCAAACAGCGCAAATTTAATCCCTGAAGCAGGCGGAAAAATCAGCGGGTCCATCATCTTCCTCTTCAGTCGCGGCCACCCGTTCCATCTCTTTTTGCATCTGATATTTCAGCCTGAATTCTGCAACTTTCTTTTCAAAAAGCTTACGGGCAAATAATTCTCCGCCCATGTAGGCTCGGACGTTTTCAGTCAGCTGATCGAAGAGTTCCTGCAAAACCTCGCCTTTCTCTTTTTCATCAATAAAATTGCGTTCCCTGAAGAGATTATGTATCACCGTGTTCGCACAATCCCGCTTCATTGCTGATGCCAGTTCAGCATCATCAAGAGCGTCAAACTGATCATCCTGAACAGTAAGAACAGCCTCACATTTGACTTTAATCAGCCATCTATCGGCTGCAATCTTTTTTGATAATTCATAAATCGTTACCTTTATGCCGTTTGCCAGCATAATTGATTCTAAAATTTTGCCTGATTCGTTGTTTTTATTCATATTGCATAAGGATGGTTGATTAGGGTACGGGAAAAGGGTATAAAGTGTCTTTCAAGAGCTACACAGTTTTAAACATATGCACATGAGCAGCCTTTTGCGGAGTCAACATGACCGTTTCGATCTATAACACCAAAAGCGGCAAAAAAGAACCTTTTTCCCCACTGGAAAAAGACCATATCAAACTCTACGTCTGCGGCATAACCGCTTACGATTATTGTCATATCGGCCATGCCAGATCCACCCTGGTCTTTGATATGATTGTTCGCTACCTGCGTTACCGGGGCTTTAAAGTTACCTATATTCGCAACTTTACCGACATTGATGACAAGATCATTAAGCGGGCGCAGGAGCAACATACCACAACCGAAGAACTTGCCAACCGTTTTATCAAGGCATTCCGTGAAGACATGGAGAGCCTCGGCAATGAGCCTCCTACCCTTGAACCCAAGGCCACCGAAAATATCCCTGAAATTATTGCCATGATTCAGGAGCTTATTGTCAAAGGTTTTGCCTACGAAGTGCAGGGCGATGTCTATTTCAAAGTGAACCGCTTTGCCAATTATGGTTCTCTATCCGGCAGAAACCTTGAAGACATGCTGGCGGGTGCCAGAATTTCCATCAACGAGCAGAAGCAGAATCCCATGGATTTTGCCTTGTGGAAAGCCAGCAAACCGGGAGAACCCGTCTGGGACAGTCCATGGGGAGCCGGCCGGCCGGGATGGCACATTGAATGTTCCGCCATGAGCCGCAAGTTTCTCGGAGACACCTTTGATATTCATGGCGGGGGAAAAGATCTCATTTTCCCCCACCATGAAAACGAAATCGCCCAGAGCGAGGCATCATCAGGCAAACCTTTTGTCGCCACCTGGATCCATCACGGCTTTGTGACGATCAAAGATGAAAAAATGTCGAAATCCCTGGGAAATTTCCTGACCATCAGGGAAATTCTCGAAAAATATCCAGCTGAAGCGTTGCGTTTTTTTGTTTTTTCCACCCATTACCGCACCCCGTTGGATTTTTCCGAGACCGCCATGAAAGAGGCGGAAACCGGGCTTGACAGACTGTACACCTGTCTTGCGGAAATCGCCAAACTCCCGGCCCACGGAAACCCGCACCAGACACCTGCAGCAGGCAAAAAAAATGCCAGCAAAATCAATTCACTGGTTGGCCGGTTCGTCAAGGCGATGGATAATGATTTTAACAGCGCACAGGCCCTGGGGCATATTTTTGAGGTGGTCAAAGTCCTTAACACCATCAGGCAGTCTCTGCCCGCAACCCCTGCGGAATCCGACCTGGAACTTCTCCATGCATCGGCAAAGTCAATAAGGGAACTTGCCGGTATTATGGGCCTCCTGCAGCAAGACCCGGTTGCCTATATTAAAGATAAGCAGGAAAAAACGATGAGCCTGCTTGACATTGACCAGACAGCCATCGAATCACTGATCAGCGATCGAAAAATCGCACGCACGCAGAAAAACTGGACTCGGGCGGACGAAATTCGTGATATACTGCTGAAACATCAAATCGAAATTAAGGACGAGGCAGACGGAACCACCAGCTGGCAGGTAAAAATTTAAATACCACAAGAACTGTGAGGGATCACCATGAGAAGATCTCCAGTAGTTGCCAACCAATTTTATCCGGGCGATCCGCGCATCCTGAGAAACATCCTTGCCGACCTCATTCCGGAAGGTACAACAGTTAAAAAAAATGCTCTGGCGGTGATTTCACCGCATGCCGGCTATATCTATTCCGGCGGGGTTGCAGGTGAAACCTTTGCGGCAGTCAATGTCCCTGAAGATGTCATCATTTTAGGGCCCAACCATCACGGCCATGGGGCGCCGATAGCCATGATGGCCGAAGGTGAATGGGAAATGCCGCTGGGCAGGGTGCCGATCAACAACGAGCTGGCACAATTGATTATTGATCCTGTGATTGCAAGAGATGAACTGGCCCACCGCTTTGAACACTCTCTGGAGGTGCAGATCCCTTTCCTGCAGATGCTGCAGAAAAATCTCTCCATCGTCCCATTGGTGATCTCCCATGTCCCCTTTTCC
>JALNXE010000038.1 GCA_023230525.1 Desulfobulbaceae bacterium | reverse complement strand
TTTCAGTGGTGAATTTTTAGTTGTACCGCCCTCATCATACAAAAGGATTTTGCAGCAGCAGGGTCTCCGCCCGGTCAGGTCCGACGGAGACAAGCATCACCGGTGTTTCGGTGAGATCCTCGATCCTCTTCACATAATCCCGGGCACTCTGCGGCAGGTCTGCCAGGCTGCGCACCGCGGAGATGTCTTCCTGCCAGCCGGGGATCTCTTCATAGTCTGGTTTTAATTGCTGGGCCGTGCGGATATTGCCGGGCATGGCGGTGAACGTTCTGCCCTCCGCCTCATAGGAGGTGGCGATTTTCAGGGTTTTGTGGCCGCTCAGCACGTCAAGCTTGGTGATGGCCAGGCCGGTAACGCCGTTTAAGCGGACCGCCTCGTTGGCCACCACCGCGTCAAGCCAGCCGCAGCGTCTTTTCCTGCCCGTGGTTGCCCCGAATTCACCCCCGGTTTTCTGCAGGGCATCCCCGGTTTCGTCAAAAAGCTCGCTGGGGAAGGGGCCTTCGCCCACCCGGGTGGTGTAGGCCTTGAGAATGCCGATCACCGCATCGATATGGGTCGGCCCGAATCCCGAACCGGTGCAGGCATTGCCCGCCACCACGTTTGATGAGGTGACAAAGGGGTAGGTGCCGTGGTCAATGTCAAGCTGGGTGCCCTGAGCCCCTTCAAAGAGGATATTTTTGCCTGCCTTACGGCCCTGGTCAAGTTTGACGGAAACATTGTCAATATACGGGGCAAGTCTCTCCGTATAGCCCTGAAACTCAGCGTAGATTTCCTCAAAAGAGACGGGATTGCCGTGGTAGTGGCCGGTGAGGATGCGGTTTTTTTCCTCGATATTGGCCCGCAGTTTTTCTGTGAAGAGGTCTGCGTCGAGCAGGTCGCCGGCCTTGATGCCGCTGCGCAGGACTTTGTCCCCGTAGCAGGGGCCGATGCCCCGGCCGGTGGTGCCGATTTTCGCCCCTTTCTTTTTGGCTGCCTCGCTGCCGAGATCGAGCAGCTTGTGATAGGGCATGATCAGATGGGCCCTTTCGCTGATGGTCAGTCTGTCAGGGGTGACATTACGGCCGCCTGCCGCCAGTTTGTCCATTTCTTCCAGCAGCACGCAGGGGTCGATCACCACGCCGTTGCCGATGAAGCAATGTTTGTCCTCGTACAGTATGCCGGACGGAATCAGGTGGAAAATAAATTTTTTGCCGTCAACCACCAATGTGTGGCCTGCATTGTTGCCGCCCTGGAATCTGACAATATAATCGGCGTACTGCGTAAGCAGGTCAACAATCTTGCCTTTCCCTTCATCGCCCCACTGGGTGCCCACCACCACAACATTGGCCATTGATCTTACTCCTTGATATGGTAATAATTTTCTTGCCTCGTTTATAAGTGACGGTGAACTTTAGCCAAAGAGTCCCGAAAAGTCAATGCGCCAAGCTGCTTGACACTAAAAATCAAATACCGTAGATTGGCAATGGCGTCCTGCTTGTCAACAGGAGGCGGGACGTCATCTGAAATCCACATGTTTTCCGGGCAAAAGAGTCAGTGCCTGGGCTTGCTAACCTCGCCTTTAGCGTAAATTTAACCTTGATCATCTGCTATGTTCGGCATCGGTCTCCCTGAATTTATTCTCATCCTGGCCTTGGCCCTGATTGTCGTCGGCCCGGAAAAATTGCCGGATCTCGCCAAAACTCTCGCCAAACAGCTCATGGAGTTGAAAAAGACGGCAAATGCCCTGCAAGACTCTTTGAAAGAAGAGTTGAAGGAGGCTGAACGGGCCTCGGAGGAGGGCGGGCAGCCCAAGGACGGCAAGGTTGCCGCATTGCCCGGGGGGGAAAAGGACGAGGCCGGAAAAACGGAAGACGGCCATCCGGTGATTGATGTCGAGGCCCGTCCCGGCGAGGAGGTATACCGGGAGGCGGTCAAGGCTGCCGCCCCGGAGCCCGATGAGGCAGCGGAACAGGCGGCAAAGAAGAGCTGATGAGCCCCCTGGCCGACCATTTCGGTGATCACCTCAAGGAGTTGCGGCGCCGGGTCAGCATCGCCTTTGCCGCGGTTACCCTCTGTTCATGCGCCGCCTATTTTTTTTCCAGCCAGCTTGCCAGGTTGCTGGTGGTGCCGCTTTTTCAGGCCAGCCCCGATCTGTCCACGCTGGTCTATACCAATCTCACCGAAGCCTTTGTCAGTTATCTGAAGATTTCCATCCTGGTCGGGCTGATTGCCGCCTTCCCGATCATGCTCTATGAGGCCTGGGCCTTTATCTCTCCAGGGCTGCATAAACAGGAAAAGAAGGTCGCCCTTGCCGTGGTTTTCTGGGCTACGCTGCTTTTCGGTTTCGGCGTCTGCTTTGCCTATTTTGTCGTCATGCCCCAGGCTCTCAAGTTTTTAATGAGTTTTGCCGGCGCCAATCTGCAGGCCCTGCCTAAACTTGATTCCTACCTCACCTTTGTTATCCGTGCTTCGCTGGCCTTCGGCCTGTCCTTTGAGATTCCCTTTCTCATGGTGGCCGCAGGCAAAACCGGGCTGGTCGCGCGGGCCTATTTCTCCAGGCAGCGCAAATATTTTTACGTGGCTATCCTGGTTCTCGCCTTTCTGCTGGCCGCGGGAGATATGGTCTCCACCTTGCTGCTGGCCCTGCCGCTTTTCATCCTCTATGAAACCGGGATCCTGGTGATGCGGATATTCAGCCGCCAGGCAAAAGGCGCGGGGCAAAAGGAATAAGGGCAAAAAGCGTCAGTCGCTTCCCATCTCCTGTTTCAAGAGACAACAGGAAATACGGTAAAGCGGGTTTCCCTGGTCATCATAGCGGAGGTTGCCCGGCTGCAGCAGTTTGTTTATCACGCAGCCCTCGGGGATATCAAGGGTGAAGAACCGGTCTTCGGTCAGTCCCGTATTTTTGACCAGCCGGTTGTCTTGGATGGTAAAGGCGTGCACCGGGAAATCCTCGCACAGGGGGCACTGGTAAACCCGGCCGTTGGGGAAGATAAAATAGTTTTCCGCCACCCGGCCGGCGCAGGCGAATTCTTCCCCTGCGGCCAGGAAGACCTTGGGAAAAATGACATGGATACCCAGGGCGGCGGCTTTTTGCGCCACCGCGGGAATCACGGACAGCCATTCTTCCGGGGTGAGCTGCAGATTGTCCCTGGTGAAGCCGGCTGACTTGCCTCTGATGCCGATGACCTGGATAAAAAAACGTCTGACGCCGAGGTCTTTGAGCAGCGCCGGCATCAGGTGCAGGTGCTCGATATTCATCCGGCTCACCGTGTAGATAAGGCTGACGTCAAACCCCATGGCCGCCGCCTTGCTGATATTGGCGGTGCAGGCGGCAAACACCCCTTGGCCGCGGATGGGATCATTGATTTTTGCTGTCGGCCCGTCCAGGCTGAAACTGATGACCGCCTCTCCGGGGGTGACGCGCTCCAGCAGGTTATGGAATAAAAAGCCGTTGCTGTCCACGGTCACGCTCCGGTAGCCCAGTTGCCTGGCCGTTTTGATGCCTGCCGCGAGATCCGGGTGCAGGGTTGGCTCGCCGCCCAAAAAAATCAGGTTGGTCTCCCTGGCCGGATCCAAAAAAAGACGCAGCCAGTTCTCCATGGTTTCCAGGGAGAGGGTGGCGGTGCCATGCTGCGCCGGATTGATGTAGCAGTGGCGGCAGGAGAGGTTGCAGGCGGTGAGGATATGAAAAAATACATTCCGCTCCCTGGGCTTGAAGCCGACTGTCCTGGCGGTTAAATTGGTCATGGCGCGTCCTTTTTGTAGCTTGAGGGGGTAATTTTTCCCGGATTAAACTCATAATGCGGCATCTTTTCAAGTCATATTGTGCAGGTCCGGGCCGGATGACAGCAGGGAGCGGAGACTGATCACGCAGGCTTCGCCTGAATTGCCTGTTGCATCTTCTGCCGGTCAGGCTTGGGTCTGCCGATAATTTTGCCCTTGGATTCGAGTTGCTATTTCCGTTGAATCGAGTAAATTAATCTCCCCAGGAAATGAAAAAAGTTCAGAAAACGAATATGGAGGAGAGAACATGAGCGGGCATGGGCATGGAGATGGACACCACCACGAAGACACCACTGTTCCAATGAAGGTTGGTATTTTCCTTATTTGTACATTTGCTGTTATTGCATTGATAGCAATCCTTTAGCAGAGTGCCGCCGGTGCAACGGCTGCAGGGGCCGTTAAGCTCCCTGGCCGCGTTGCCTTTTGGTTGTCGCCTGCGCGGCGCGAGAACGGATTACTGTTAAACCGGACATTGAGCAGCTTGTCATGTCCGGTTTTTTTTATCACAGGGCAGTTGTTTTTATGCCGGTTGATCACGGCTGCCCGAGCGTGTACTGAGCCAGATAGCTGTCCTGCCAGTAACTGTGCTCAGGGTTACGGAAAAACTGTTTAAAGAGAGCCAGGCTTTCACTGCGCAGTACGTGGGGGATTATCTTCGTATTTGCCTCTCGGTAGAGAGGCGCGAGCCCTGTCCGGCAGAGCCCGGTACCGCCGCCCATGGCATCTTCATAGGCATAGACGATGGTCGGAATCCGGCTGAGCAGCAGGGCGGCATAGCACATGAGGCAGGGCTCCATGGTGCAGTAGGCGGTAAGCCGGGTGGGGTCGATATCCGGCCTGGCGGCAAATAAATTACGCAGGGCGACGATTTCAGCATGGTCGAGTTCGTTTCTGGATTGCGCCGTGGTATTGAGCCTTCTGCCTCGGGCCGCCACTTCGTTGTCGCAGACCAGGACGCACCCTACCGGAAATTCATTTTCCGCCAGGGCGTGGCGGGCCTCCTGCAGGGCCTGTTGCATGAAATGTTCGTGATTTATCATCCGGGTGCCTCGGGGAAAAGATGAAAAAATACAGCTTAATAGCCGGCGGGCGGCGCGTCAACCGGTAAGAGACGGAGGACCCTGAAATTACGGGAGCTGCTTGCGCAGCAGAGAGAAGGTCCGCGAGTGTTTCACCGGTCGGCCTGCCTTGATGGCGCAGATCAGAAACAAATTGAATAACCATACGAAGTTGTCCATACGTGAGGAAATCGAAAAGAGAGAGAAAATGTATCTCTCGCCTTACGCCTGTTTGAGCGCGGAAAGCAAAGGCCGCTTTGTGCCGGTTGAGATATGCCCTATCCGCAGCGCCTTCCAGTGTGACCGGGACAGTATTGTCTATTCCAAGGCTTTCCGCAGGTTAAAACACAAGACCCAGGTTTTCCTCGCACCCACCGGGGACCATTGCCGCACCAGATTGACCCATACCCTGGAGGTTTCGGAAATTGCCCGCACCATTGCCCGGGCTTTATCCCTCAATGAAGACCTGGTGGAGGCCATTGCCCTGGCCCATGATCTCGGCCACACCCCGTTCGGGCATGCGGGTGAAAGCGTGCTCAATGAACTGCTCCCCGGCGGGTTTTCCCATTACCGGCAGAGTTTGCGGGTGGTGGATGTGCTGGAAAACGATGGCCTGGGTTTGAATCTCACCTATGAGGTGCGCGACGGCATTGTCAAGCACTCCAAGGGCTATGGTGAGGTCTTGCCGGATAATGCGCGGGACCTGCCGGTGACGGCGGAAGGATGCGTGGTGCGCTATGCCGATATTATCGCTTATCTGAGCCATGATCTGGATGATGCCATCCGTTGTCTGGTCATCCGCAAGGAGGACATCCCCGCAAGGTGCCAGCAGGTGCTTGGCGACAAGCACGGGAAGCGCATCGTCACCATGATCCAGGCGGTGCTTGCCGCCACTGAACCGCATAACGGCAAGCTGGTATTCGGCATAGCGCAGGAAATCGGCGAGGTCATGCAGCTGCTCCGGCAGTTTTTATATATCAATGTCTACAGTTCGCCCCAGGTGCATACTGAATTTGTCAAGGCCAGCAAAATGCTGCGGGAGTTGTACATCTATCTGCTGGATAACCGGGATTTTCTGGAAAAAGAGATCGGTTCCTTTGCGCTGAGCGCTTCTCCGGAGAGGCGGGTGGTTGATTTCATTGCCAGCATGACGGATCGTTATGCCCAGAATATGTATCAGCGGATTTTCTGGCCCCGGGCCCTGGCCTAAGATGGGGCTGTTCTATGGTAGTTTCGTGTTTTTAACGGTTAACCGCAACAAGGGATGATTATTCATCACAGATGGAGTTTTTCATGTCAGAAGAAATCAAATTTCTGCCCTATGAGCTGGCGTTGCAGATCGTTGGCAACGTGATTGAAGAAGAGCATATCCATGAGCCGAACCGGCGCATCCTGACCGTCTATGACAAGCAGGGCAAGGAACTCTGCTGGTATGACGCGGAGGAGATTCTTGCCGAGGCCAAGCCGGACAACCCGAAGGATAAGGATTCAGTTAAAACGGCGGCCGTCGAGGTGATTATGCGCCAGATCCCGGTATGGGCCATGGAAGATGTGCTCAAAAGGATGGAACAGCAGGCCGGGCAGGAAAAGAAGGAAGGGTGATGGGGAGGAGGGGCCGGGCGCAATGCGCTAAAGCACCCCTGCCGGCATGGGCGGCACCTTGTCCGCCCCCAGGATATAGCCGCCGTCAAGTCTGATAACGCTGCCGGTCATGAAAGCGGCATCTTCGATCAGGAAGAAAACCGCCTTGCTGATGTCGGCCATCCTGCCGGTGCGGCCAAGCAGGGTATGGTTGATAATGGCCTGCTGTTCTCCGTGGGAAAGCAGGGGCCAGCCTCTGGTGCCTTGGGCATGGCGGCTTTCAAAGAAGCCGAGCATCACTTCGTTGACTCTCACCTCCGGCGCGCCCTGGCGGGCCCAGGTCTCGGTAAAGGAGGAAATAGCCCGGTTGGCGGCGCTGTAACCGTCATTGAAGATGAGGCCGGCCGGGCCTGTGCGGCCCACCAGCGCGGCGATTGAAGAGATGTTGATTGCCGTCCCGTCGCCGGAGGCCTTCAGCAGGGGCAGGGCGCGGTTAAAGACAAACCATTTGGCCTTGAGGGTGGTTTCCATTTCAAGATCCCATTGCTCAGGGGTGTAGGGGCCATGGACCACCGGCATGCCGCCCCGTTCAATATTGTTGATCAGGATATCAAGCCCGCCAAAGCGGTTGGCGATTGTGTCAAATAAATCCGCGATCTCGCCGGTATGGCGCAGGTCGACTTTTACCGCCAGGTGCTCCTGGCCCAGGGCGGCAAATTCCTCCTGCGTCTGCCTGCTTTCTTCAGGCCAGTCGTAGTAGGTGAGCACGACCTTTGCCCCGGCAGATGCCAGGGCCAGGGCGAGATGTTTGCCGATTCCTTTTGCCGCACCGAGAACCAGCGCTGTTTTCCCTGGTATTTTCATGGCAGGGAAGGGGGGATTAGAGAATGCTCTTCTGCTGCCCCGGCAGCATGGAAAGTGGACCGACAGCCTCCGGATCGCTGACCTGCAGCCGGGTGCCCGGATGGATCACGTTGCTGCGCAGGTTGTTCCACTGTTTGAGCTGATCGGCGGTGAGATCATAGCGGCGGGCAATGGAATAAAGGGTGTCGCCGCTCTGCACCTGATGGAAGACGGGTTTGTTGGCGTTGGCGGCAACCGTTTCCCGCTTGGAGCCGGAACGGTTGACGACGAGATTTGCTGCGCCATTGGTATCGGTGACATAAAGAGCAAGCTGCTGTCCTGCTTTGATCTGATTGATATTGCGCAGGCCATTCCAGGAGGCGATCAGCTTGGGGGTGACATTGTAGCGGCTGGCGATGAGAGCAATTGTTTCACCGCGCTTCACCTTATGCAGCACCAGGTGGTTTTCAGCCTGCTTCGCGGCCTGCTGCGGCATATCTTTCTCCATCAGGGCGTAATTGTTGATCTGATAGGGGATGCGCAGGCGCTGGCCTTTGCTCAGCTTGGGTTTGCGCAGATTATTCGCCTTGAGCAGGGTTGTTTTATTGACACCGTAGAACCGGCATATTTTTGTCAAGGTATCTCCTCTGTCGACCACATGCGTCTTGTAGTCGATGGTGACGGTTTCCTTGACCCGGGGAAGATTTTTTGCCACCAGCTCTTTCTGGCCGACCGGGACTTTCAACTTATAACTGTCGTGGTGCGGCGGGGTGACGAGCTGGGGCAGGTTGCGGTTCAGGGTTCGCAGTTCGTCGAGGTCGGTTTCGCAGGCAACCTCCACGGCACGCAGGGAGGTTCCGGCAGGCACCTCCACGGTCTCGTAAGTCAGGGGCGGCTGATAGTTGATGCCGGTGAAGCCGTATTTTTCAGGGTTTTTGGCGATGATAATGGCGGCAATGAGTTTGGGAACGTATCTTTTGGTCTCGCTGGGCAGGTACTGTTCCTGGGCCAGCTCCCAGAAGTCAGTGGCGTTCGAGTTCTTGATGCCTTTGCTGATCGTGCCTTCGCCGGCATTATAGGCGGCCACGGCCAGCTGCCAGTCGCCGAACATGCCATACAGGTTGGCCAGATAGGCCACCGCCGCTCTGGTGGATTTTTCCGGATCGCGGCGATCGTCCACAAACCGGTTGATTTCCAGGCCGTAATCAAGGGCGGTGGAATGCATGAACTGCCAGGGACCGACCGCATTGGCCGTTGAACATGCCGTGAGACTGTAGCCGCTTTCAATCATCGGCAGGTAGGCCAGGTCCTCGGGAAGGCCGGCCTCCCGCAGCTCTTCCTTGATCATGGGCAGATAGCGGGTGGAACGTTCAAGCCAGCGGGTGAAGATATCCCGTTGCTTGTTCTGGAAAAAATCCAGATAGAATTCAACCTGTTTGTTCATGGTCACCGGGAAATCATAACTGGCCTCTTCAGGCGTGTAAGGATTTCCGGGCACCCAGGCACCAAGGGTTTCCAGTTCCTGCAGCTCTTCGGCAATGGTTGCCTCGGGCTCGGGTACGGTTACTTCATCAACCGGTGCCTCCGCCTCAAGCACCTCGGCGCCGTCGTCAGCCTCGTCCGCGGCGAAAGTGGCTTCGGCAGCGGGCAGCCTGGTTGTGGAGTCGGTTGCCGCGCAGCCCCACAGGGAGGCCAGCAGAAAGGGCAGGATTAATAATGCCAGATATCTGGGTTTATGTCGCATTCTTTATAGTCCACAATGTCTAGGGTTGATGCGCGGTTATGCTAGGTTGGTGCGCGGTTATGAATGTTCCCTGCAAGCAGCCGGAGATGATGAAACATTCATGATTTGTGGGCCTTTCGACTGGAGAAGTCGATACATCATGAAAAGGACTTGACAAAAAATAATGCCAAAACGCCTTTAATTTCTTACATGACATGGCTGGCAAATGCAATTAAATTGTCGCCGCCGGCATGCTTTTCTTGCGATTGCTCTGGAAAAGCATTATGAGAATACTTTGATATTGTCTGGTTTTTTTTGATAATTGTTGGTGAATTTAAATTCATTTTTAATATTGTTAAGGGAATGTTTAAGAAAATTTTATTTATTTTTGCAGCGCTTGCCTCTCTTGCCGTAATCTCTTCTGTTGCCGCCTTCCTGTGGCTGGTGGTTTATCACCCCGGCGAGGCCCTCCGGCAGGAAAATATTGAAAAAAGCCTGGCCAGGGAAAGCCCTGTTTTCTGCAGGGACGGGGTGACGAAGATAGGCGTTTTTTTCCAGGACGCCCATCGTCAGTACGTGCCCTATGGGAAGTTGCCGCAAGATTTTGCCAACGCCCTGATCGCCGCTGAAGACCACCAGTTTTTCAAACACCACGGCATCGACCTCCCCGGCTTTGCCCGGGCCATGTTTGCCAATATCCGGGCCGGCAGAATTGTCCAGGGCGGCAGCACCATCACCCAGCAGACCGCCAAGAATCTCTTTGAGCGGAAAGGGCGCTCAATAATGGCCAAGCTGACCGAGCTGCTCTTTGCCCTGCGTCTCGAATACCATTACCCGAAAGAAAAGATACTGGAATTCTACGCCAACCAGTTTTATGTAAGCGGCAACGGCCGGGGGTTGGGCGTGGCGGCCCGTTATTATTTCGACAAGGAGCCGCAACAGCTCGATCTAGTGGAAGCGGCCTTTATTGCCGGCAGCGTCAAGCGTCCGAATTATTACAACCCCTTTATTAAAAGGGATGAGGCCGGCACCGCAGAGGCCAGGCGCAATGCTAAAGTGCGCACGGCTTACGTTCTGGGACAGATGCACCGGCTGGGGATGATCTCCGGGGAAACGTACCAGCAGGCCCTGAGCCGGGAGATTCCCTTTAAGCAGGGGAAAATGCAGTTCCGGCTGAACACCTTGATGGATCTGGTCAAGGACGGGCTGGATGATCCGGCGGTGGAAGCGGCCTTGCTGGAATACGGCATAGAAAACGTGGCCACCTCCGGGGTGCGGATATTTACCAGCATCGACAATAAGCTGCAGGACGGCAATCTCTTTGCTCTGCAGAGCGAGTTGAGCCAGCTCGATGTCAAATTGCTCGGCTACGACCGTTCCTCTCTCCAGAAGCGCTATGCCGAGCTGCCCTTCGGGTCCGGCAATACGGCATCGGAAGGGCAGTTTTTGGTGGCCCGGGTGCAGGAAATCCAAACCGGCCCGCCGGCACGGGTCTTGGTTTCCTTTTCGCCCAATGGCCAGGCCTCAGACAAGCCGGGCATTATCGATGAACAGGGATTGAAGCCTTTGCTTGCCTCGCTGGTGCAATACAAAGGGCAGCGCTGGAGCACCAGCAGCATCAGGGATCTGCCCCTGCTGCTGAAAGAGCTGCAGGTGGGAGATCTGGTCTACCTGTCTGCCCGGGGGAGTGCTGAAAAAGGGGAATATTTTTTCAATCTGGAAAAATATCCTGAGCTGCAGGGCGCCTCCCTGGTGCTGCAGGAGGGAAAGATTCTGGCCCTGGCCGGCGGCATGGATAATTATTATTTTAACCGGGCCGTGTCGGCCAAGAGAGCCATGGGCTCGGTGGTCAAGCCGCTGCTCTATGCGGCGGCAATCCAGCTTGGCTGGAATTCCCTGGACCAGCTCAATAACGAACGGAACATGTTTGTCTATCAGCGGAATGCCTATATCCCGAGGCCTGATCACGTCAGTCCCCATAAAAGGGTTTCCATGAGCTGGGCAGGTGTGCACTCGGAAAATGTGGCCTCGGTCTGGCTGCTGTATCATCTCTGTGACCGGCTGAGTCCTGCCCAGTTCAAGGATTTGCTGGCCGGAGTCGGCATGGCCCGGGAGAAGGACGAATCGTTTGAACAGTATACCCGGCGCGTCAGGGACAAGATGGGAATACTGATTGATGAGGCCGCCTTGCAGAAGACCGCCTTTGAAATGGCGCTGGCTGCCAGCGAGGTGGATCTCCTTTTTGCCGGCAAGCAGGATGAGTGGCAGAATCTCGGCCTTTTTCACTACAGCGACAGATTTGAAAAGGAACTGGATGACCTGACCGAGGATGTGAGGGCCGACGAACGTGAACTGCGGCAGCAGATTGTCAGCCGCAGTTTTGTCCGATACAGAAATCTGCAGCAGCGCCTCCTGGCTGAAGCCGGCTCGCTTGCCGAAACATCAGGCGGTTACCTGGTGCCGGGGCTGTACTTTCAGCCTGCCGCGGCAAAGGATGGCGGAGGATGGGCAGGCGGTACGTTAACTGCCGGTGATCATTTCATTTACAGCGAAGACAATCCCAGCTATGGCTGGCTGCCGGTCAACAGGGCTGACCTGCAGAGGCTGCTGGCCGACATGACCCCTGAGGTGTCCGCCCGTTTCTGGGGTGAGGTGCGCATTGACAATATGCTGAGCCTTGCCACCCTCGATCTGCTGCAGGACAACTTCCGGAAAGAATACGAAAAGCTTTCTGCCCTGCCTGCCTATGGTGATGATGTCCTGTCTCACATCCGGGATTTCCGGGTGCTGGCGGGCCTGAGGTATCTCATTGACCTCAGCCGGGCCATGGGGGTCACCAGTGAGCTTGAGCCTGTTCTCTCCTTTCCCCTTGGCTCCAATGTCATGAGTCTGCTTGAGCTGGTCCGGGTCTATGAAGCGCTGACCAGCGGGATTTCATACAATGCGGCGGAAAGTGCCAATCCCGGTCTGACGCTCATTGACCGGATAGAGACTGCGGACGGGGAGGTGATTTATGAGCGGGAGGTCACCCAAAGGCGGGTTATTGATGCCAAAACGGCGGTGGCGGTCAGTGATATTCTGCGTAATGTGGTGCGATTCGGCACCGGCCGTTACGCCAACAACATCCCGCTGCGCAGCAGCGATCCCGGAGTGCAGGGGCAGCTTGCCGCGCTGCAGATGACGGTGCCCGTGCTCGGCAAAACCGGGACCGCCAATCGTTTCACCAACTCGTCTTTTGCCGGGGTGGTGCCTGCCGTGCGGGACAAGAGAGATGGCCTCATCGTTGACGGGGGCAGCTTTGCCCTGGCCTCGTATGTGGGTTTTGACGACAACCGGCCGATGGTCCATGCCTCCATCCGTATTGCCGGCTCCAGCGGGGCGTTGCCGGTCTGGACCAAGGTCGCGCAGAATATCATCTTTACCAGAGATTATGCCAGGGTGCTTGACATGGCTGATATGGCCTTTTCCGGCAGCAGCGAGGTGCCGCTGTTTTATCCGGACCTGGGCCAGATAGAAGCGCCTGTGGCAATTAATGGCGGCGGTCTTCCGGTGTCCGGGACCGATGGCCAGGATGCGGTTTCCGTGGTTACCTTCGGCAAAGTTCTTTCCGGCGGAGAAATTGAATTGGAGCGCTATTTTCTGCCGTACTGGCGCAATAGTGAACAGCAATAACAGTGGAGTAATTGTAAAAATATCATGATTGAGAAGAATTTTTTTGCAGGCAGGCTTATGGCGGCGGCAGCGGTTCTATTATTACTCGGCGGCTGTCAGACCGCCGGGGGATTGCTTTTGCCCAAGAAAAAAGTGCCCCCTTATGAGGATATGGGAAAAGCGGCGCCGGTGGAGGGGGAAAGTGCTGCCGCGCCGGTGCCGCCGGTCGCTGCCCCTCTTGCGGAGAGGAAAGCGGACGAGCCCGTAGCGGGAATGCCCGCAGCAGGCCGGCTTGACCCGGCGGTGCTGGCCGGCATGTCCGACTATGTATCCACCCGAATCGCCCTTTACCAGGGCAAGCAGGAGCAATGGCAGGGGCTGGGGACAAGCTTTTCCCAGCATGGCCTGGCCCTGCCGCAGCCGGAAAAATGGCAGGAATGCACCGGCGCGCTCAGGACCATCCTGGACGGCTATCTAGCCCTGCAGTCCAGCTTGAGCAGCGACAGAGGGTTTGCCGGCCTCGTCCCGCCCGCCTCGCCCTATGCCGCCTTCCAGCAGGATATCGCTTTTCTTGAAGGCGATTGCCAGACAATTTTTGCCGCAGCCGCCGCGGTCATTCCCGAACAGTTGCAGGCATACCGGCCGAGCGTGGCCGGCCAGGCGGAAGGGGTGGTCCGCTACTGGGCTGCCCAGGGCGACAATGAGAAGGTGGTGGAGTCCTATGAGAATTTGCTCGGCCCAGGCGCCGAGGCGGGAGTATCGCCGGAAACCAGGGAGGCGTATGCCCGCGCCCTGCGGGCTACCGGCAAGCTCGAGCAGGCGGCTGAAGTTCTGCTTGCCGCAGCGCAGGGCAAGGATGCTCTGCAGGCGTGGCCGCTGCGCCTGCAGGCCGCGGAGCTGTTTTTTGCCGAGGGGAAATTTCTCCGGGCCCGGAAGGAATATGAACAGGTGGCCGGTCTCTTTTCCAGCCTGAAACAGGCGGATGTGCAGGTGGAAACCCAGCTTGGCCTGCTTGCCGGGGAAGATGCGCATGGACAGGAGCTGGAACTGTACCGGCGGGCTCTGAAAGGCTGGCTGCAATATGACGGAACAACCATGCCCCCGGATCTGGTGGAAAGCGTGCAGCGTCTCGAGGAGAGTTTCCCGGAATCAATCTATACCCAAATGGCGCGCGCCCTGCTGGACAAAGCCGGCGGCCCTGTGCAGCAGAATGTGGATGAGGCCATGGCCCGGGCCAGACAGCTGGCCGCTGAAAGGAAATTCACCCAGGCCCTGGAAGTTCTGGCCCCCTGGTCCGGGGAGGCCCAGCCCGGAGAGGCTGTTTCTCCTGCCAAGAAGCTCGAAGAGGAGATCAGGGCGCAGCAGTCCCAGGAGACCGTGCTGCAGCAGATGGAGGAAAAAGAGGCCTTTGATGTCAAATGGCAGAAGGCTGTGGCGATGTTCGATGATCAGCAGTTTGATCAGGCCATTGTCCTCTTTGAAGAACTGGTGGATACGCCATACCAGGATCAGGCCAGGGCAAAAATTTCCGAGGCCGTGAATCTGGCTGCCGCCCAGCTGCGCATGGAGGCGGCGAATTTATTTATCAAGGCCCGGAAAACGGCTGCGGTTGATCAGAAAAAGGCCCTGCTGCTCGAGTCGCGGCGCCTGCTGCTGCTGGTGCAGCAGAAGTATCCCCAGGCGGATATTATCGATAAGGTGAGGCAGAACCAGAAGGCAACGGAAGACCAGCTGCGGGCTCTGGACCCCAATCTGCTGGGCCAGGAGTAAGAGTTTGCTGTCAGGCGGGCTCCGGGAGAAAAAGAGGCGGCAGATTTTAAAAACTTGAAACTTTGCGCCTGATTTGCGCAAATATAAATGAGGTGAAAAGAAAAGATCCCTTTGGGTCACAAATATTATTTTAAGCCTGAGGTTGCTGTATGGTCGGTGCCGAACAGAGCGTGAACGGACTGCTCGATGACATGGCGGTCAAGATTATGATGATCGAGCCCGGCGACCTCTCGTCGGTCGGCGAACTCCTGGAAGTCCTGGAACAGCTGACCGCCCATGAAGATATGGCATCCCAGGCGGTCCTGCAGCGGATGGCCTGCGCTTTTCAGGCCGCTCTCCAGGATTTGATCATGGCTGAACTGCCGGACACGGCGGAAAGCTATCAGCAGCTGGCCGAATGCATCTCCCGCATGCAGGAGGTGAAACGCAACAGGGACGACCAGCGGGCCGTGGCCGCCTTCTGCAGCCATTTGCACAGCATCGGCTGCAGGATCGATCCCGCCGGGCTTGTCGCCGGCCAACAGGGTGCAGCCGGTGCAGCGGGCCGGGATGATAATAATGATCCCGCTTTCCTGCGGGATAGGGAGCTGCTGGAGTGTTTCATCGATGAGGCCGGGGAGTATCTTGCCTCCATTGAAGCCAATGTGCTGGAGCTTGAGAAAGAGCCGGGCAACAGCGAAGCGGTCAACGCCATTTTCCGGGCCTTTCATACCATCAAAGGAATAGCGGGCAGTGTTTCCCTGCCGGAGATCAGCAGCCTGGCCCACGCTGTCGAGAATCTGCTCGACGAGGTGCGCAGCGGCCGCATCAGTATGGATGCCGATGTCATCGAGCTGGTCCTGGCGGTGGATGACAGTCTGAAGCTCATGGTGGCCCATGTGCAGGACGTCTCGGAACACGGAGTTGCCTATCAGCCCGCTCCCATCGATGGGCAGCTTGCCCTGATCAGCAGTCTCCTGGGGGGAAAATGCGGCAGCAGCCGGCCGGCGCCTGATGAGGCGTCCATGCCTGCCAAAGCCCCTGCCGGCGAAGAACCCCCGCCATCGCCTCCCGCCGCGGCGGGCGTGCCTGATTTCATGAAGGACAGTGATCTGCTCAGCGGTTTTATCTCCGAGGCCTTTGAACATCTGGAAACCATTGAACTCAACGTTCTTGAGCTTGAACAGAATCCCAACGACCAGGAAATCATCAATAACATCTTCCGTCCCTTCCACACCATTAAAGGTGTTTCCGGTTTTCTCAATCTGATGACCATCAACAGACTGGCCCATGCCACGGAGAATCTGCTCGATGATGTCCGTAACGGCAAGCTGGCCATGAACTCCGGCATTATTGACATTGTGCTCGGCGTGGGCGATTTTCTGCGCACCATGATCCAGAACCTGAGCGATGTCCTGGAGAAAGGCCAGGAATATTACCAGCAGTATGATATCAATGATTTTCTGGCGCGCATCAAGATCTGCCAGGAGGGCAGCGGGGCCGGCCTGGCAGAGGAGCCGGTGCAGGTGGTTGCGGCTGCCCCGCCGGTTCAGGAAACATGGGCGCCCCGGCCGGCAGCAGATCCGCCAGCCGGCGAACCGCCGGCCCCGGCCATGAAAACGGTCGAGGCGGGGGTTGCCGCCGCGGGTCCCCCCCAGAAGAAGAATATCGATGCCGCCATCAAGGTTGACATCAACAAGCTCGACGGGCTGGTCAATGCGGTGGGTGAGCTGGTCATCATGCAGACCATGGTGCGGCATAATCCGCTCATCGCCAGCCTGTCGGACCCGAAGCTGAACAAGGATTTCTCCCAGCTGACCCGCATTACCACGGAATTGCAGAAGACAGCCATGTCCATGCGCATGGTGCCCATCCGGCAGACCTTCCAGAAGATGACCCGGCTGGTGCGGGATCTTTCCAAGAAGACCGGCAAACTGGTGAATCTGGTCATGGACGGGGAAGAGACCGAGATCGACCGCAACATGGTGGATTCCATTTATGATCCCCTGGTCCACATGATCCGCAACTCGGTGGATCACGGGGTGCAGATACCAGGGGAGCGGCGCAAGAGGGGCAAGCCCGAAGCAGGCACGGTGCGACTCAGCGCCTACCAGAAAGGCGGCAATATCATCATCGAGATCGCTGATGACGGCGAAGGCCTCAATACGGAAAAGATACGCAATAAGGCCCTGGAGCGCGGCCTGATCCAGCCGGGGGGCAGTTACTCTGATCATGAGATCAACAATCTCATCTTTCTGCCGGGTTTTTCCACGGCGGATAAGATCACCGATGTCTCCGGGCGCGGGGTCGGCATGGATGTGGTGAAAAAAGGGGTGGAGAAGCTGCGGGGCAGGGTGGAGCTGCAGAGCACGGCCGGGGAGGGCTCGCTCTTTCTCATGCACCTTCCCCTGACCCTGGCCATCATCGACGGCATTGTCGTCGGGGTGGGCGCCGAACGCTATATCATCCCGACCATCGCCATCCGGGAGTCCATGCGGCCCAAGATGGAAAATTACAATACGGTGCAGGGTAAGGGCGAGACGCTGCTGGTCCGTGACTCCCTGCTGCCCATTATCCGTCTGTATCATGTTTTCGGGGTGGCGGATGCCTGCACGGACATCGGCCAGGGCATTGCCGTGGTGGTGGAAAATGAGGGCAGACAGCGGGCCCTGCTGGTTGACGAGCTGCTCGGCAAACAGGAGGTGGTGATCAAGAGTCTCGGCGGCTATATGAAGGATATCAAGGGCGTGGCCGGCGGGACCATACTTGGCGATGGCCGGGTGGGTCTGATCCTTGATCTGGCCGGGTTGATCAGTGTCAGTGAGGAGATGGGGCCCGGGCATTTAAATCGCCTGAATGCTATTCAGGAATAATGAGGTGATGGGATGGCTAATGTTGACAGTGCGCAGTCTGCTGGAAAGAAGAACGTAAAGGCCCTGGCCGGCAAGTACCTGACCTTTGATCTCGGCAAGGAAGAGTACTGTATCGGTATCCTCAAGGTCCGGGAGATCATCGGGCTGATGGAGATCACGGCGGTGCCCCATACCCCCCGTTATATCAAGGGGGTCATCAATCTGCGCGGCAGCGTTATCCCCGTGCTTGATCTTCGCTCGAAATTCGATATGGACCCAA
Source organism: Desulfobulbaceae bacterium (assembly GCA_023230525.1). Taxonomy (GTDB): domain Bacteria; phylum Desulfobacterota; class Desulfobulbia; order Desulfobulbales; family SURF-16; genus SURF-16. The sequence goes on along the minus strand of JALNXE010000038.1, from coordinate 20,443 downwards.
AGGAATACACGGAACGCACCTGCATCATCGTCGTGGAGGTGAAGGGGGAAAGCGAGGCGGTGCTGGTGGGCATGATCGTTGATTCGGTTTCCGAGGTGCTTAACATTATCGAAGCGGAAATAGAACCGCCGCCCACCTTTGGCGGGGATGCGGTTGAGACTGATAATTTCCTCGGCATGGCCAAGATCAAAGGGCGCGTGAAAATTCTGCTGGATACGGACAAGGTGATCGGCGCGACCGGGCTCGGCCGGCTGGCCATGGTCTAAGGTGAAAACTGCTGTGCCGTTTCAGGGAGCTTCCGTGGATCATATTTTCCAGCAGTACCGTTTGACGGATAAAGACTTTGAAAATTTCAGCGCCCTTATCTTTGCCAAGACCGGAATTCACCTGAAGCCTGAAAAAAAAGAGCTGCTCAACGCCCGCCTGGGGAAAAGGCTCAGGGCCTGCCGGCTCGGTTCCTTTAAGGACTATTATGAGCGGGTTGTGCACGATGCCACCGGCAATGAACTCGTTCATCTCATCAATTGCGTCTCCACCAACTTTACCAGTTTTTTCCGGGAAAACTCCCACTTTGACTATCTGGCCGACACCGTGCTTCCCCAGTTTGCCGCCAGGGGAGGTTCCGCCGGACCATGCAGGGTCTGGTCCGCCGCCTGTTCTTCCGGCGAGGAGCCTTATACCCTGGCCATGGTCATTGCCCGGTTCATGGCGCGCCATCCGGCCTTCCGCGCCTCCATTCTGGCCACCGACATCTCCACCAAGGTGCTGGACATTGCCGAAAAGGGCATCTATTCCTTCGACAAGATCGATAAGGTGCCGGGTGAATTTCTGAAGAATTTTTTCCAGAAGGGAATGGGCAAGTGCAGCGGCTATGTCAAGGTGAAGGATGAGCTGCGGCGCCTGGTAACCTTCCAGCACATCAACCTGATGGACAGCTTCCCCTGGAATGAAGAGATGGATGTGATCTTCTGCCGCAATGTCATGATTTATTTTACCCGGGAAACCCAGATGGAGCTGGCGGAAAAGTTTTATCGCTGTCTTGCTCCGGGGGGCTATCTGTTTATCGGTCATTCGGAAAGTCTGACCAGCATCAACCATCGCTTCCAGCAGACCGCCACCACTGTTTATCAAAAAGTCAAATAGCCCATTATGAAAGTCATTGTCGGCATATCGGATATGAAGGTCAGCAACAACATCAAGGAGACGCTGATCACCTATTCGCTCGGGTCATGTATCGGCGTGGTGATCTGGGATCCGGTGGTGAAGGTGGGGGGATTGCTCCACTATATGCTGCCTGATTCGCGGCTTGACCAGGCCAGGGCCCAGAAAAAACCGTTTATGTTTGCCGATACCGGCATACCGGCCCTGTTCAAGGAATGCTACAGCCTGGGCGCGGTCAAGGGGCGGCTGATCGTCAAGGTGGTGGGCGGCTCGCAGATTCTTGATCCCACCGGTCTTTTCAGTATCGGCAAACGCAATTATCTGATCCTCAGCAGGCTTTTTAACAAAAATCATATCACCATCGCCGCTGAGGATATCGGCGGATCGGTCAATCGGACAGTCAGCCTGGAAATTGGTACGGGCAGGGTACATTTAAAGGTTTCCGGCAGGGGGGAATTTGAACTATGAACCGCGTTGATGAAATTCTGGCTTTGATCCGTCATGTGCCGCCCTTTCCCAAGGTGGCGGAAAGGGTGATGCAGCTGCTCAAGGATCCCGATGTGACGGCCAGTCAGCTGGCCGAGGTGATCCAGTATGACCAGGCAATCACGGCCAATGTGCTGAAAATCTGCAATGCCGCCTACTTCGGCATTTCCCGCAAGGTCAATTCCCTGGATGAAGGGCTGGTGGTCATCGGCCATGACATTCTTAAAGACATCATCATCGCCAGCAGCAGCGCCCGCTTTTTCCAGGGTAAGGTGGGGGCGGGATACGGTCTGGAACAGGGGGATATGTGGCGCCACTCCGTTGCCACCGGCATCATGGCCAAGCTCTTGGTCAGGCATGTCCAAGATGTTGATCAGGGCAGCGCCTTTACCGCGGCCCTGCTCCATGACATCGGCAAAAGGTTTCTCAGCAGCTTTGTCGCCGATGACTTTGAAAAGATCGTTGAGAAGGTGAACCGGGAAAACTGCACTTTTGTTGAAGCGGAGCAGGAGATTCTCGGCATCAACCATGCGGCGCTGGGCGGGATGATCCTGGAGAAATGGGAGTTTGATCAGCCGCTGATTGATGCCGTGCGGGAGCATCATAATGCCGCGGCCCTGGAGAGGGCAAAGTTGACCGCCCTGGTCGCCCTGAGCAACAGCCTGGTTATTTCCATCGGCATCGGCGTGGGTGATGACGGTCTGGCCTCGGAGCTGCGGGGGGATGGCCTGAAGCAATTCGGCATTACCATGGACATGCTGCAGATATGCATGGCGGATCTGCTCACCGAGCTGGAGCGGGCCAATGAGCTGTTGAACATTTAGAAGCCGAAAACTCAAAACCCAGAACTGTCACGATAAAAATGCAGAAAATTCGCGTGCTGGTGGTCGATGATTCCGCCGTGGTGCGGAAGGTCTTTTCCGAGGAGCTCTCCAGGCAGCCGGACATGGAGGTGGTGGGCACGGCCCCCGATCCTTATGTGGCCCGGGATAAAATCGTCCAGCTCAAGCCGGATGTGATCACCCTGGATATCGAGATGCCGAGAATGGACGGCCTGACCTTTCTGCGCAAGCTGATGAAGCATTACCCCCTGCCGGTCATCATCGTCAGCTCGCTGACCAAGAAGGGCGGGGTGTTGGCCCTGGAGGCCATGGAGGCGGGGGCGGTGGATGTCATCTGCAAACCCGGCGAGGCGTATTCCGTCGGCGACATGAGTGAGCAGCTGGCGGATAAGATCCGCGGGGCCGCCTCGGTGCGGCTGGATGATCTGCGCCGGCGCGCCCTGCAACCGCAGACCAGGGAGACCTCCCTGGTCTTCAAGAAATCCCTTTCCGAGTCAACCCACAAGGTGATTGCCATCGGCTCTTCCACCGGCGGCACCGAGGCCTTGAAGCAGGTGCTGATCAACCTGCCGCCCACCACCCCGGGGATCATGATTGTCCAGCACATGCCGCCCAACTTTACCACCAGTTTCGCCCAGCGGCTTGACACCCTCTGCCAGATCAGCGTCAAGGAGGCCGAAGACGGCGATGTGGTGCTGCCGGGCCGGGCCCTGCTGGCGCCCGGCAATTATCACATGGTGATGCGGCGCAGCGGCGCGCGTTACTATGTCAACGTCAAGACCGGACCGCTGGTCTGCCACCAGCGTCCGGCGGCGGATGTGCTTTTTAACTCGGTGGCCGTCTATGGCGGGGCCAATGCCGTGGGCGTCATTCTGACCGGCATGGGCCGGGACGGGGCCCAGGGGATGCTGAAGATGCATCAGGCCGGGGCCAAAACCATCGCCCAGGATGAGGCCAGCTGCGTCGTCTTCGGCATGCCCAAGGAGGCCATCGCCCTAGGCGGAGTGGACCGGGTGCTGCCCCTTGATCAGATCGGCCAGGCCATCCTCGATATGGTTTGAAGTTTCTGAAATACTTAAAGTGCCTAAAGTGCCTAAAATGCCTAAAGTACTTCAAGTGAAAGGTTTTATCTGATCAGCAAGTACCATTCCTTTAGGCGCTTTAAGTATTTTAAGTGCTTTAGGCACTCTCCTCGAAACCCGATTTGGGTATCAACGTAAAATCTGCCGCGATCAGGTTGTCGGTATTTATTTCTTTTCCAGGGCCAGCAGTTTCTTTTTGAGATCGATTCCCCCGCCGAATCCGCCGAGGCCGGCATGCCCGACCACCCGGTGGCAGGGAATGAGCAGGGCAATGGGATTGGCGCCACAGGCCTGACCCACTGCCCGGGCCAGCATTTTGTCACCCAGGGCCTGGGCGAGTTGGCCATAGGTTCTGGTTTCACCATAAGGAATCCGGCTAATGAGCTCCCACACCCGCTGCTGGAAAGGGGTGCCTGCCTGAATAAAAATCGATTGGCTGAATTCCGCAAACGACCTCTGCCCGGTGAGCATATCGGCCAATTCGCCGGCCGTTATCTTTCTTTCCGGCAGCGGGTTGATCTGACAGGGCATGTTTTTCAGCCGGTCTGCCGCCTGCCGGTGCTTCTGTTCGGCAAAGGAAAGGTGGATGGTCCGGCCGCCCTGCAGCAGCTGGTAAAAGACAAAAAAATCAACCACGGTTACCAGTTCTGTCATGCCATTTTCCATTTATCCTCCTGTAATAGCGGTATTTTTTTCGTTTTCTTCTTTGTGTGCTTGCCAGCCAAATTTAAAGACGATTCAATTTAAAGACAGAGAAACAATAAGATAATCATATTTTGTTAAAGAAAAATATTGATTTTCCGATTTCTGTTTTATATGGTGAAATAAATGGGTTAAGTAGTTAAAATAAACTGGTTCTCACTAATTCTTGTTAATTAAAAAATTATCCCATGTCTAAAGAAATTATGCCTCAGTTAACGAATTCTCCCCGATACACCAGCCGTTGCTGGGTTCTTTTTTTCGGCCTCCTCTTGCTGTCTGCCGGGGCCTCTTCTTCCGCTCTTGCCAAGAATACAGCGGGCATCAATATTATTGCCACCACCCACAAGTCGCTGCCGGCAAAGGTGAAGGAGGCGCATCCCACCCGGCTTAGCGGGGACCCCAACGCTGGTGAGCCCTCTTGCGCGATGCAGACGCAAGAAGACGAGGGTGCCCGGAATGTGGCATTTTCCAGTACCCTGCGCAAGAAGCTTTCCTCAAAAAGCGCCATCATCATGGACGCGCGCACCGGCCAGATCCTCTACGCCCATGAGCCGGACCGTCCAGGCCAGCCGGCCAGCACCATCAAGATCATCACCGCCCTCATCGCCATCAATTCACTGCGGGATACGGACATGGTAAAACCCAGCAGCCGGGCGGCCAGTATGCCCCGGTCCAAGATTTACATCAGCCCAAAAAAATCCTATGTGGCAGACGACCTGATTAATGCGGTGCTGCTGGCCTCGGCCAACGATGCCAGCGTCGCCCTGGCGGAAAGAGTGGCGGGCTCCGAAGCAAGCTTCGCCAAACTGATGACCAGCAAGGCCCGGTCCCTGGGGGCAACCCATACCCAGTGCAAAACCGCAAGCGGTCTGACCGCTCCGGGGCAGCAGACCACGGTGCGCGACCTGGCCACGGTGTTCAACCAGGCCATGCGGGACAGGGAATTTGCCGAGCGCATAGGCAGGACAAAGGTCGGAACCCGTTATGGCCAGGTTCTGCGCAGCCACAACAAGGCCATGTGGCGGGTTGACGGCGCCGTGGGCGGGAAAACCGGCTATACCCTGGCGGCACGGCAGACCTATGTGGGCAAGTTCAGCAGGGGCAACACCGATCTGATCGTGGCGCTCATGGGCAGTGAAACCATGTGGGCGGATGTCAGCCGCCTGGTTGAGTATGGCTTTAAAAGGGAACAGCAGCTGACCGCCATGAACGCTACCCAGCCTGCCGGGGCAGACGGTTCCGACTCTTCCCTTGCCCTGTCTTCTGTCCCGGTATCTTTCCACAATAATTCTCTCCCGGTTCTGACCGGAAGCAAAAAACAGCCCTCGTTATAAGCGATTATCAGGCAGTGACCGAAAACCATGACCATCTTTCCGCAGTGCAGCTGGCAAAGCAGGCGCTGCGGGAAGAGCTGGCGCTGCAGGCTGCCGCGCAGGATGCCGCCGGAGCCAGTGGCCTGAGCGGCCGCACCGCGGAGCTGCTGCGCCGGGATGCCGCTTATCGCAGCGCCCGGCAGGTCTTTGTCTCCCCCGTGCCGTCCCTGCAGCAGGTGCGCATCAACGCTCTGCTGGACGGTAAAGAGCTCATCGTCCCGGCCCCCGGCCTCAAAGACGGCTTTTATCTCCTCAAGCCTTATTCCATCCCGTTTCAGCAGCTCCCCCATAGCGTGACCTTAAAAGGTTTTGCCAAGGCCGGCCAACGTTTGAGCCGGCCGGAGGTGGAAGGCCTGGCGGTTTCGCTCCTGGTTACCGACGCCGTGGCGGTTGACCTACAGGGCAACCGGCTGGGCGACGGTCTAGGTTTTTTCGATCTCAGCTTTGCCATCCTGGCGGCCTTGGGGGCCATCAGCCGCGACGCCCTGGTTGCCGCGTTTGTCAATGAATGGCAGATCATGGCCAAACCCCTGCCCGCTGCCTGCTGGGATGTGCCGGCTGACATCTTGGTCACCGAACAGCAGATTTACCGGCCGCAACACGATGCCGCCCCGCCTCGCCCCATCTTCTGGGAGCATCTGCCTGACCGGAAAATCCGCAAGATCACCCCGCTCTGGTGGCTCAGCGGGGGGAAAAGCCCTGAAACATTTCAAAAAACAGGCGGTAGGCGCTCACCGGAGTAAGGACTTTGCGTTTTTTTCCGCTCTCCTTCCTGAAATTCCAGGGCTTTTCTTCAGGAAAGCCCGTTTCATCTCTTTCACCTTCATCTTGCCCGGCAACTTAACCCCTCACAATATCGCAACCAAAAAACTATCATAAAAATGATGGAGTGCGAGATTCCTATTTCTTGCGCCCCAGCCGCAAAGGCAACTTTTTGCCCGGGAAAATTCTTTTTTATCATAAAAATGATGGGTGTGTTAGAATTTGCTAGGTTGCGGTGTTGTGAAAAGAGCTTGTATCCACTTGGAGAAGATCATGAAATTGAGCCTGCGTATCAAGGTAATGGTTATACCTCTGGCATTGATGTTTTTGTCCACTCTCTTTCTGGTGGCTGGGGCTTTGTGGGTGGAAAACCATTTGTGGCGGGACATGGTTGCTGAGCTGTCGCAAAGTCAGGCGGAACTGGCCCGGAAAAGCTTACGGAGCGTTGAAAAGGAGGCGCTCACCATTGCCGCCATGGCAGCTGAAATCCCCGCGGTTGTGGAGGCGTACCAGCTGGCCCAGGGCGGTAAGGAGGAAGAGGGGAGGGCCCTGTTGCGCAAAACCATGGACCCGATCCATAAAAGCGTCACAACTGCCCTGGGAATCAGTCAGTTCAAGATCCATTTTCATCTGCCGCCGGCAAAAAGTTTTCTGCGCATTTGGCGTGAAGCGGGTAAAAAAGATGGCGGTGATGATATTTCCAGTTTTCGCACCACGGTATTACAAGTCAACGAAATGAAAAAACCGATCACCGGTATTGAGATCGGCCGGGGCGGTTTTGCCGTACGCGGGCTTGTTCCCGTGTTTGATGCAGCCGGCACGCATCTCGGTTCCGTTGAAACGTTGTTTGATCTCAATAAAATTTTCGGGACCGCCCGATTTCTTGACACCGATAACGTGGCTGTTTACATGCTGGCGTCGGAGCTGGAAATCGCCCGGAATCTCAAAGAAAAAAAATTACCCCAAACCGGCGAGGTCATCCGGATTTTTTCTTCCAGCACGGAGGCCACCGATCCTTACATAAAAGCAGATCTGCTGGCCGGATCCCTCCAGGACATGACATCGGCGCAATTGGCTGGACGATTGGTTACCGGCGTGCCGATTAAGGATTTCTCCGGTGTTACCAAGGGTGCTCTCGTTTTCGTCCGGGATGCCAGCGGAAAAATTGCCCTCATCAGCCAAATCAAGTGGGGTCTCATAATCGGCGGAGCGGCGCTTTTCGTTGTGGTCTGTCTTTTTCTTTTCCTGTCAAGCTCCTCTCTCGTCAAAGCTCTCTATGGCGCCATGGAACAACTCGATGTAAGCAGCCGGAAGGTTGATCGTGCTGCCAATGAAATCAACGGTTCCAGTCAGTCACTGGCAAGTGGAGCATCTGAGCAGGCTGCGGCCCTGGAGGAAACATCGGCATCCGTGGAAGAGACGACCACAATGATCAAGGCAAATGCCGACAGTGCCGGCCGGGCGAACATCATGATGCTGGATGCTGATCACATTACCAAGCAGGCAAAAGACTCCATGGAAGAATTGCTCCGTTCCATGGATGAGATAACCCGGGCAAGTGAAGAAACATCAAAAATAATTAAAACCATCGACGGAATCGCCTTTCAGACGAACCTGCTGGCTTTGAATGCCGCCGTTGAGGCCGCCCGCGCCGGCGAGGCAGGCGCAGGTTTTGCTGTCGTGGCCGATGAGGTTCGGAATCTGGCCATGCGTTCCACTGAAGCTGCAAAGAATACGGCCGCTCTCATTGAAGGCACCATCGGTAAAATTCAAAAAGGATCAACCATTGCGGGAAGCACGCAAGAGACATTTAATAAAGTAGCAGAGGCAGGTATCAAGGTTGGAGCAGTGCTGAGAGAAATTGCGGCGGCCTCCAAAGAACAGGCGCAGGGAATAGACCAGATTAATACCTCCATGTCCGAGATGGAATCGGTTACCCAGGAAACTGCGGCATCAGCCGAGGAGTCGGCTGCCGCATCGGAAGAAATGAAAGCTCAGGCCAGAAGGCTTAAAATGATAGTTGAGTCTCTGAATGCCATACTAACCGGTGCATCAGATCCAAATAGCAGGAAAGCCGATTCATCGGCAAAACAGAAGAAGCAAAAAACATCTCCTCCCGGAGGCACCAGGGCATTGACGTTCTCAGAGGCTGGCGCACCGAACATTCGCCAAGCAACTTCAAAAAAACATGCATCGGCAAAGACTGAAGAAATTCTTCCCCTGGATGAGGATGATTTCCGTAATTTCTGATCGGGTGAGTAAATGTGAAGCGAGATACTACCATGTGATGGGAATTAACAATGGAATACGAGTGTATCTTATCTATAATCCTGATCTGGATACCATTGAAGTAGCAACCCTTGGGAGAGCAGATAGGCCAAGGATTGCCAATGTTTTTTTAAATCTGAATTACGGCCGGGATGTGAAATTATTGAGAGTTGCCGGCCATCTTCTATAGAACCCCCAGCACCCTGCGCTGGAGGAGTGTTTGCATTTCAAGTCGACCATATTAAAACCAAATTCAGTCGCATGCCTACAGGGTCTTGCAAAAAATAAAAGGAAGCGAAATCAGACTATTGCCTCCTAAGCCCAGCCTGCTTTGGAAACTTCTTCACTTTGCTCAATGAGGATACATTGATTTTTTTTGGGACGGATAAAAATTGTTAGAAGCAAGATTTTGAACTTTCAGAAAGGCGGTTCTTGCTATTTCTGGATATAGATGGAGCTCAGAATCAGGAAGAAGGTTAAGTTTTCGTATATGATCCCAGATCAAGAATTGCCAGAGAATATCTATTCAAGCTGAATTACGGCGTGATTTCGGTAACTTCGTCACTTTGCTCGAAATGGGATGGCTTGACTTTTTGAGGGTGTACCGATCGTTAGATCGGTAAGATTTTATACTTTTGTAGGAGTTTTTTCTGATTTTTTATATTTCAACGTTTACATCCTGAAATTCACATTGACAGCATGTAGCCAGATGGCTACTATTTGATTATGCTTGAAATTCGTAAGACCGAGACTTTTGCTAAGTGGCTTGGTGGCTTGGACGATATCCGTGCTCGTGCACGAATTTTGGTACGGATCGAACGATTGGCAGCAGGAAATCCTGGGGATGTTAAACCTGTAGGTGAAGGCGTTTCAGAGTTGCGGATTAATTATGGGCCGGGTATCGAGTCTATTATAAGCAGCAAGGCCAATCCGTAGTTATTTTGCTGGCTGGTGGTGACAAGCACACCCAGACCAGAAATATCAAAACAGCCTTGCGTCTTGCGAAAAATTTATAGGAGTGTGTGTATCATGGCTAAAACTATCACAACCCGCTACGATGTTGCTGAGCATCTCCGAACCTCAGAGGAAATGGCCGCATATCTTGAAGCTTGCTTTGAGGAGGCACCGGGAGATGCTGCTTTTATCGCTAAAGCTTTAGGTGATATTGCTCGAGCCAAGGGCATGTCGCAGGTAGCTCGTGATGCCGGCCTGTCGCGCGAAAGCCTTTACAAGGCACTGTCCGGGGAACGAAGCCCTGCATTTGAAACAATTCTTAAAGTTATGGGAGCGCTCGGCATTAAATTGCATGCAGAAGCTGCCCAAACAAATAGTTAAACACAAAACAAAGGGATGTGATGGGCGATTGCTGTGCGGCCTTTCGGCAAGGATTTTGCCGCTTCCAGTTGCACTGTGTAATTTCAAATTAAGGGTTGCCGGGGGAAACCTTTTTCTTCAGTTTTTTTGACCATAAACAGAAGGGGGGGATTTTGAGATCATGAGAAGCCAAAAGCGGTCTGACCCCTTTACCTCGGTTACTCCTCTCATTTCGTATTTCAGAAATTTATAATTTTGCCAAGATACTGGGGACGATGAAGTCGTGGATCTTCGGAGCATGCGCTGCCGCAAGTGTTATCCGTCATTACCGTCTGATCTCATTGACAAATTTATCACACTAGAATATATCATAACGGTAATGGTTCATTCGACAGGAGAGTTAAATTTAACGGGGCAAATGAGATTAATCTGCATTATCCTGCTGTGTACCCTGTTCACTGGCATTGCTTTTGGTAAAGATAATTCATCCCCTCGTTACGCTGGCTCATCGAGTTGCATGGAGTGCCATGAAAGGTTTTACCAACTCTGGTCCACATCCATGCACGGGCTTGCCATGCAACCGTATTCGGCAGGCTTTGCAGAGAAAAATCTCACATCCCCTCAGAGCGATATTGTCATAGGGACGGAGAAGTATCGCGCGGACCTCGGCCAAGGCGTAGTGATTGAGAGTGGCCGCGAGGGCTCGAAGAAGTACAAGATCGAGCATGTACTTGGCGGCAAGAATGTTTTCTACTTCCTCACGCTATTCGACAAGGGAAGGCTCCAGACCCTGCCTGTTGCGTATGACGTCGAAAAAAAGGAATGGTTCGACACCGCCGCCAGCGGTATGCGCCATTTCCCCAGTGGAGAACGGGGTGAAGCGGTGGATTGGAGGGAATACCCCTATACGTTCAATACTGCCTGCTATAACTGCCATGTCAGTCAACTCTCGACCAACTATGATCTGAAAACCGACACCTACCATACGACCTGGGCAGAACCGGGTATCAATTGCGAGACGTGCCACGGCCCGGCAACAGAGCATAACAAGATCGCCAGGTTGACTGCCAAAGGTGAGCCTTTGCCGGAACTGCGGATCATCAGCACCAAGACCATGACAACAGTGCAGCGGAACGACCTCTGCCTGAGCTGTCACGCCAAAGCGAACCCACTGGCGGCGGAGTATCAACCGAAGGGGCGATTCTATGACTATTTCGATCTTATAACGCTGGAGGATGCCGATTTTTACGTTGATGGGCGGGATCTGGGAGAAAATTACACCGGCACCTCGTGGAACATGAGTCCCTGCGTAAAATCCGGAGAGATTGACTGCATGCACTGCCACACCTCCAGCGGCCGCTACCGGTTTAAGCTGGAGAAGTTCAATAACGCCTGTTTGCCCTGCCATGAAGATAAAGTGAAGGACCCGGCAGCACATACACACCATGCAGAGACAAGTGAAGGCAGCAAATGTATCTCCTGCCATATGCCGAAAACTTCCTTTGCCCGGATGAGACGAAGCGATCACTCGATGCTGCCACCGGTGCCGTCTGCGACAATGGCCTTCAAGTCTCCTAATGCCTGCAATATCTGCCACCAAGACAAAGAAGCGTCCTGGGCCGATGCTCTGGTGAGGAAGTGGCGCGCCCGGGATTATCAGCAGCCGATCCTCAAGCGCGCGACCCTTATCGACATGGCCCGCAAACGGGACTGGACGAAGCTGCCTGAAATGCTTGCCTCCATCAACGACCCCAAGCGCGACGAAGTCTTCGCCGCTTCACTCATCAGGCTCATTCCACCGGGGCAGACTGCAGAGGTTAAAGGAGCGCTCCTCCTCGCTGCCAAAGATCCGTCGCCTCTGGTACGCGGTGCTGCCGTTCAGGCATTGGGGCTCATACCATCCGTAGAAAGCCTGCAGGCCCTGGTTGAAGCCACGGCGGACGATTACCGGCTGGTACGAGTTCGGGCGGCAGCAGGAATCGCCAACTTTCCAAGGATGACGGTGCCCCCGGCCTATCAATCCCAGCTTGGCAAGGCCAATAATGAATACCTGGCGTCCCTAACAACCAGAGCCGACCAGTGGACATCCCACTATAATATGGGCAACTACCTGCTCGGCCAGGGGGAGCCCGGAAAGGCCATCGTATCCTATCAGGCGGCCCTGCAACGTGATCCTCAGGCTATTATGGGCATGGTCAATATGTCCATCGCCCATGCCCAGTTAGGGGAGAGCGATGAAGCCGAAAAGACCTTGCTGAAGGCACTCAAGCAAGCTCCTGACAATGCCGAGGCAAACTTCAACATGGGGCTTCTACGCGCTGAAAAAAACGACCTGAAGGCCGCCGAGGATCATCTCAAAAAAGCATTCACCGCCGATCCTCAGATGGCGCAGGCTGCATATAATCTCTGCATCATTACTGCCCAAGATCGGATAGACGAGGCTGTGAGCTGGTGCAGAAAGGCCTCAAACCTCAGGCCGCAGGATGAGAACTATGGCTATACTCTTGCCTTCTATCTCAGCAAAAAGGATGATAAGAGTGAGGCCATGAAAATCTTGAACGCGATTCTTGAAAAGAATCCTCGGCACAAGGATGCCGAGGCGCTTCTCAAGGAAATATCGAGATAGGAGAATCTGCCGCAGAGCCCCATCCAGACGAGAACTGCGCCGGGTGTATAGAAATTCGAGACAGGAAACATCATATATTGTATTTTGTATCAGTTCCTTGGCGCTTTGCAACAGGTTCAGGAAGCACATAAATTATGAGATAGGAAATACTATCACAAACTGCCTGATGTCGAGATGTTTTGAAGTGACCGATGTCGGTGTTTTTGCACTGGTCAAGCAGGGCCGGAAAATACCATTAAAAAAAATGGTTCAACCAAAGGGGATATAATAATGAATTGCAACGGACAGATTTTCCCCCTGGCAATGATCGGTTTGGCGTTGGCTCTTCCGGCACAGGCACAAGATGATGAGGCAGCTGAACTGGCCAAGAAGCTGGCGAACCCGATTGCTTCGCTGGTCAGCGTGCCATTGCAATACAACTACGACGAGTACGGCGGATTAAATGACGATGCTTCGGTCAGCACTCTGAACATCCAGCCGGTCATCCCCTTTTCAATGAACGGAAACTGGAATCTGATCACTCGAACTATTGTACCACTCATAGATCGACAGGATTTCCCGCTGCCAGAAATGAACGAGTCGGGCCTCGGCGACATTATCGCCAGTCAGTTCTTTTCGCCGAAATCGCCGACGGCAGGCGGCTGGATCTGGGGGGCGGGACCGGTGGAACTGCTGCCAACCGCCACCGACGATGTACTCGGTGGCGACCAGTGGGGTATCGGACCGACGGCAGTGGCGCTGAAGCAGTCAGGACCGTGGTCGGTCGGCCTTCTGACCAACCATATCTGGTCCGTGGCCGGTGACGACGACCGGGACGATGTCAATGCCACCTTCCTGCAGCCCTTCGTGAGCTATATCACCACAACGAAAACAACCATTGGCCTGAACACCGAAGCCACCTACGACTGGGAAAACGATCAATGGTCGGTCCCGGTGATTGGCCAGGTGGCGCAGCTGTTCAAGATCGGCCCACAGATCCTCCAACTCGCCGTGGGTGCAAAATATTGGGCCGAATCACCGGATGACGGTCCCGAGGGTTGGGGTTTTAGGGTACAGTTGACGTTTTTGTTTCCTAAATAGAATGAGCACACGTTTTTTGCGCCACCACTCAGAGGCACCTCTTATGTTTGCCAAACCGGCGGTTTGTTGAAATGCTGGTTTTTACTCGTTTGATAGGAGAATATGCAATGGGACAGAGCTTGATCCAATGGGGACGATATCGCCCAGGGGCAATTCCTGGTCATGCAAATCGCAGGGCCGATGAAGACCCGGATGGCCGGCGAATGAATGCGCGGAGCCACACGTTCACTTTCCGTCTGAAAGGCTTTATGGCTGCCGCCGCCATCCTTACGGCAGGCATTTTACTCCAAACCGCCCAGGCGACGGCAGAGACTCCTCGTCGGCCCAACATCGTCATCATCCTCGGCGATGACATGGGCTTTGCTGACATGGGGTCGTATGGCAGTGAAATCAAGACACCGAACCTCGATTCGCTGGCGAAGGGCGGCGTCCGCTTTACCGATTTCTACACTCACGCGAGTTGTTCGCCGACGCGCTCCATGCTCTTGAGTGGTGTTGATACGCATTTGAACGGCCTGGGGAACATGGATGAATGGACAGCCCCCAACCAGCGCGGTGTGGCCGGGTACGAAGGCTACCTCAACAACCAGGTGGCCACCCTGCCGCAGCTCCTCAAGGATGCCGGCTATCACACCTATATGGTCGGTAAGTGGCACATGGGCAAGGCGCCTGGGCAGATCCCGGCCGCCCGCGGTTTCGAGCGTGACTTTTCGCTGCTTGACGGGGCGGGCAGCTACTGGGATATGTATAATTTCACCGGGGCAGCGCCGCTGTCAGTCTTTACCGAGGATGGCCGCTACCTGACAAAGCTTCCGGATGATTACTACGCGACGAAGACCTATACCGACAAGATGATCGAATTCATCGACGCCAATCATGGCGACGGCAAACCCTTTTTCGCCTATGTCTCCCACCAGGCCCCGCATGATCCGTACCATCTGCCGAAAGAATGGCGCAGTCGGCACGTCGGCGAGTATGACAAGGGTTGGGACGCGGTGCGGCAGGCACGCCTTAAGCGACAGATCGAACTGGGCATCATGCCCAAGGGCACCCAGCTTGCCGAGCGGATGTGGTTTCTGCCTGATCCCGTTGTGCTTGCGCCTGCCGCCCGTGCTATGCTCGGCAAGAAGATGGAACTCTATGCCGGTATGATGGAAAACATGGACTTCCATGTCGGCCGGCTCATTGACCATCTCAAGGCGATCGGCGAATACGATAACACTATCTTCATTGTATTCGGCGATAACGGCGCCGAGGGTACCGACCTTTTCAAGATGATCGCCGGAAAACCCGGGACCCGGGACTTTCTCTTTGCGGCAATCAAATGGTCGCAGAATCATCCCAACGCCTGGGGTGACCCCGGATCGTATGTCGGTTACGGGCCCATGTGGGCGCAAGTCTCGATGACCCCCTTCAGTCAGTACAAGGGCTGGATGGGTGAAGGCGGTATCCGCAACGCTCTTATCGTCAGTGGTCCAGTCGTCAAACGGCCGAAAGAGAGCATCAACCACGGACTTCTGCATGTGGCAGACATTATGCCGACGCTCCTCGAAGTCGCTGGTGCCAGCTACCCGAAGCAGCACAATGGCCAAGACCTGCCGCCACTGATCGGCAAGTCCTGGGTGCCGATGCTGGCCGGTCAGGTAGACTCGCCAAGGACGGAGAAGGATTATCTCGCCTGGGAACTGTTTGGCAATCGGGCAGTACGCCAGGGCGAATGGAAGATCCGTTGGGAGTACAAACCATTAGGGAAAGCCGATTGGGAGTTGTTCAATCTGACAGCTGATCCCGCCGAACGTACGGATCTCGCAGCCGAGCGGCCCGATAAATTGCAGGAGATGATCAAGCTCTGGGAAAACTATGCACAGGCCAACAACGTGATCCTGCCAAGTCGCTCCGTTTTCGAAACCCTGGAAGATCAACTCCCGCCACGTGTTCCGGATGACCCGGGTTACCCGCCGCTGATCAACAAGAAGCAGTTCGTGCCACCTAAGGACATGATGGCTGAGCCAAAGCCTTGAATGCTGCCGATCCGTGAACCAATCATTCATCAATAAGAAAGGATATCTCATGAAAAACAAAGGAAATTGGCAAAAATCGGTTGTCTGGTCAGGAATGGTTGTCGCAGCTCTCTCCACCATCGGGGTATTCTGCCCGCCGCAGGGCATGGCCCAGGTCCCTGCGCGATTCTATTGGAAAACGCTTTCGGGTGGCAATGCGGTACCGCTGATTGTCGAGTCGATAAGCGGGAATACGAACCCGTTCGACTCCGCCCATACAGTGACGCCAGGTGCGGATTTCGACGCCACTCTGGCAATACTGGGCTATGCGCACACCTTTTCCCTGTTTGATCGCTCGGCTATGGCGGCGGTCATCATGCCCATGGGACGGATCTCAGGTGATGTAACGGTTGCCGGCAGGTCGGTCCATCAATCAGCCGAAGGGTTTGGCGACCCGATGCTTGAATTCGACATCAACCTCTTCGGCCCACCGGCCCAGAAGACCATTCCCGACGCCATGCGCTACGAGCCGGGATTCTCCGTCGATCTGCTTGCCGACCTGGCGTTGCCGATTGGCGAGTATAATAGCGACAAGTCATTGAATCTCGGCCAGAACCGATGGTATGGCCGCCTGGGCATGCCCATCATCTGGCAACTCGGCTCCTGGGTGCCCGGCCGGAGGACGACCCTGGAATTTCTTCCCGCCGTGTGGTTTTTCGGTGACAATGACGATTATGTTGGGCAGACAATGGAAACCGATCCCCTTTTCCAGTTGGATGCGCACTTGTCGCGCGATTTTACAGAGCTTCTTTGGGGATCACTCGACGCCGCCGTGTACAACGGTGGCGAACCTACCGTCGACGGTGTCCAGGGAAAGGAATTGAGCAATGTCGGCATGGGATTTACACTTGGGTACGGGGTCAATGAGAACCTGAACCTCACTTTCAGTTATAAGTCGACTTTAAATGATGACGCTCCTGACGACCTTCGTATGGATGTCTTCATGGTCACGCTCGTGTTTGGCTGGCACCCTATCATCGAAGGTTCGCGACGGCTGCAGGGTCAGGAATAAAGCCCGCAAAAATTGGGGCCAGGTCTTGCTGTATAAGAAAGTTATTTTTCAAGACCTGGCCCCAAGCTTCTGGCCCCAAGCTTCGCGTTAGCCAAAGAGGGTGGCCGATATGCGCACTGCAGGAAAAATAACGTCGTGGAACGACGATAAGGGCTTTGGTTTTATCACGCCAAGCAGCGGCGGGACACAGATTTTCATTCATATCAAAGCGTTCAGGAACCGGAATCGGCGGCCAGTGATAAATGCGCTGGTAACCTACGTTTTGTCAGCCGACAAACATGGCCGGCCATGCGCGGTCGAGGCCATTTTGGCTGGCGATCAGCTTTCTCCGAAGACACAGGGGCATGGTTCACTGTCAGTCATCGTTGCCGCCCTTTTTTTCGTCATACTTGGTGTCTCCGTTCTCACAGCCCGAATTCCCCCTTGGCTTCTCGCCCTGTATCTGGCCGCCAGCCTGTTTACTTTCCTCCTGTACGCAGCCGATAAATCGGCGGCCAGGAAAGGGGCCTGGCGCACCCAGGAAAGCACCCTGCACTTGCTGGCATTGGCGGGAGCTGGCCTGGGGCGCTTGTGGCCCAGCAAAAACTGCGTCACAAATCAAGGAAACAACCTTTTCGTCTCATCTTCTGGGCAACGGTTATTTTGAATTGCGGTGCCCTGGGTTGGTTCTTCACCCCAGCCGGTGCAGCTGCACTGGAGTTGTGGATTGCGGATATCGTCCAGATGGGGCGAAGGGTCTGGCCCGCGGTATCGCATTATTTGTGATGTTTGTGATGCGGAAGATACTCGCGAAATTCCGGCGCCTCTATACTGAAAATAAGGGGTCATGGCCGGAAGGAGCGGGTCGACGGGGCTGAGGGTCAGGTCTCGGAACATGAGTTTGCGGGAAATTGACTGCTACTCAAATCTGAAATTAGATCTGCGAATCTCAACCGTGAGTGTGTTTACACAAACTTAGCCTTGCTACCGTTCAGATTTGATCACTTCTATGCTAAACTGATAAATCAGCCGACAAATAAATTCAGCGGGGCCAAAAAAGCCACACCGCATCGTTCAGGTAACACAAAGGAGATCCCGATGAAAATTCGCTTGCTCGTTCTTATCGCTATCATTCTCGGACTTGGCGGCTGCAGCACCGCCTATTACGGGGCCATGGAAAAGCTGGGTGTGCACAAACGAGATATCATGGTGGACCGGGTCAAGGAGGCGCGAGATTCTCAGAATGAAGCGAAGAAGCAGTTCCTGACAGCCATGGAACAGTTCAATAGCGTGGTCAACTTCCAGGGTGGCAATCTGGAGAAAGAATACAACAAACTTAACGAAACGCTGCAGGAGAGCGAGTCCAAGGCCGATGATGTGCATAAACGTATCAGTGCTGTTGAGGATGTCTCAGGCGCCCTGTTCAGCGAATGGCGCGCGGAAATCAAGCAATACAACAACGACACCTTGCGGAGGGAAAGCCAGGGCAAATACGAGGCTGCGAAGTTGAAATATCAGGAACTGATCATAGCCATGAAAAGGGCGGAAGCAAAACTGGAACCCGCGCTGGTCCCTTTACGGGATCAGGTCCTGTTCATGAAGCATAACCTGAACGCCAAGGCTATCACAGGCCTGAACGAGGAAGTTTTCGCAATCCAGACCAATGTAGATAAACTGGTCAGCGAAATTGAGCGCGCCACCGCCCAGGCCGATGAGTTTATCCGCGCCCTGCAGGAAAAGTGATCCTCACGCGGCCCTTTTCCTTAGATTGGGATGGTAATCGGTCCGCAACCTGATTTATCCAGAATGCATTGGGGAAAATTGCATAACAAAACAATGCCGACGTCTCGTTGTATCTGCACTGGTTGTGGTGTTTAAATCTCTCGAACTGGCCGGCTGACACGAAGGAGCATATGTGAAGAAGTTATTGATTATCCTTGTTCTGGGGTTTGCTCTTTATGGGTTCTATGAAAGGAACCCTGGCTTTATTCAATCCGTCACCGGGCCGAGTACCGCGAGTGATCAGTTCCTCCAGAGGGCGTATGAAAAAAGGCAAAGCAACCTCCAGGTGGAAGGTTTTGGAGTAGTAATTAGAATTTTACCGGACGATTTACAGGGAAGTCGGCACCAGAAATTCATTATCAGGCTATCTTCGGGACAAACTCTTCTTATAGCCCACAACATTGATATTGCTCCTCGTATTGATGACCTTCGTGAAAGCGATACTGTTGAATTCCTCGGCGAGTATGAGTGGAACGCAAAAGGTGGCGTTGTTCACTGGACGCATCATGATCCTGACGGTCAGCATAGCAGAGGATGGCTAAAACATAATGGATTTACCTACCAATAGCCTCGAAATTCCGGCGACCCAAAACTCAATGATTCCCAGTCCAGGATGGCGAACCACTCTCTCCCGGTAGTCTGGCATGTTTCTTGATCATATACAAATTCCAGCATGAAATAACCAATGCAGGTCGGCAAATTGCCGGGTGCTGAAACAGAATTTCCCTGGAACCAGGATTTGGGGAAATGCTGAGATGGCCCCGGCGTTGCCAAAACAGCAGCATCAACCAGTTCAAAAACAGGAGAGCAGCCATGCTGAAACCACGGAAGCGCACCATAACGTTCTGGGCCATGGCCCTGGCATTTTTCGTCTTGATCCCCGGCCCGGTTCTCCGCGCCGCGGAACAGGCGCCAAAGGATGAAAACAAGGAGATGGCCCAGATCCGGCAGGAAGCGGACGAGGCCCTGCAGGTAATCAAGGATTACTCCATTGATAAAAAAGAGCAGGTTATGGCCAAGGCCAAAGATGTGTTGGATAAAATGGATGAAAAGATCGACGAGCTGGAGAAACGCAGCAGCGAGCAGTGGCAGGACATGAGCGAGGCGAGCCGGGAGCAGAGCCGGCAGGCGCTCCGTGAACTGCGCAGGAAACGCAATGACATTGCCGAATGGTACGGCGGCATGAAGCACAGTTCCGCCTCGGCCTGGAATGATATGAAAAAAGGTTTTATCGACAGCTATCATTCGCTGCAGCAGGCTTTTGACAAGGCCTCGGAGAAATTCTGATCGGATCATGCCGCCCCGGCCGCCCGGTCAGACGCTGGCCACGGAGCCGCCGTCCACCCGGTAATTGGCGCCATTGACAAAGGAGGCCGCCTCGGAGGCCAGAAACGTGACCACCGCGGCCACCTCCTTTTCCTCCCCGGCTCTTTTCAGTTCTATGTGGGGACGTTTTTCCCGGAGAAAACCGGCAATGGCCTCCTCCACTCCGATCCCATTCTGTCTGGCCTGCTCCTGCATCATGGCCATGACCAGGGGGGTGCGGATAAAGGCCGGCGAGACGCTGTTGACCAGGATGTTGTCGCCGGCATAGGCCTTGGACAGGCTCTTGGCCAGCACCAGCAGCGCTGCCTTGGAGGCGTTGTAGTGGGCCATTTCCGGGTCGGGCTGGATGCCGGACTCGGAGGAGATATTGATGATGCGGCCCCATTGCTGGCGCCGCATGTGGGGCAGGGCCGCCCTGGTAAAGCGGACGGCGCTCATGACGTTGAGCTCCAGCACGCGATGCCAGTCCTCATCCGTCAACTCATGAAAGGGGGCGAAACTGCCGACCCCGCCCACATTGTTGACCAGGATGTGCAGGCTGCCGAAATGGGATACCGTTTCGGCCACCACCTGCTCAATATCTTCACC
>JALNXE010000037.1 GCA_023230525.1 Desulfobulbaceae bacterium | reverse complement strand
GCTTCGAGATCTTTATGGTCTCTGCGCTCCTCAACCCGACGGTTTAAATAATCCAGAGGCGAAACGAAATAGTGCTTGACAGTAGTCGGCTCATAGAAGGAGCGGGCCATGCCCGCGATAGAATGACCCCAAATGCTAATAAATCGCGGGCATGGCCCTCTCTTACCCCGAAGGAGGATTTCCTTGGGGTAGGAATGACAATCCAAGGCTCCAACTGTTTGTTGGCAACGAATTAACGAATTTATAAAGAGAGTAATGCGTGACTCAATACGAAAAACTGCAAAATGAATTAAGAAAATCACCGCGACGGTGGCTGGTGACCGGTGTGGCTGGTTTTATCGGCTCCAATCTGCTGGAGACCCTTTTAAAACTTGACCAGCAGGTGGTCGGGCTGGATAATTTTGCCACTGGTTTCCAGCATAATCTGGACCAGGTGCAGCACCTGGTCAGTGACAAACAATGGAGCAGATTTGCCTTTGTTCAAGGCGATATTCGTGATCTGGCCACCTGCCGCCAGCTGTGCGGTCAGGTTGATTTTGTCCTGCATCAGGCTGCCTTGGGATCAGTCCCCAGGTCAATTGATGATCCACTGCTTACCAATGAGAACAATCTCACCGGGTTTCTCAATATGCTGGTGGCGGCCCGGGATGCCAAGGTGCAGCGATTTGTCTATGCCGCTTCGAGCTCGACCTATGGCGATCACCCGGATCTGCCCAAGGTGGAAGATAAAATCGGCAAACCCCTATCCCCCTATGCGGTAACCAAATATGTAAACGAGCTGTATGCGGATGTTTTTGCCAGAACCTACGGCTTTCAAACCATTGGTCTACGCTATTTTAATATTTTCGGCAGGCGGCAGGACCCCAACGGCGCCTATGCCGCAGTCATGCCGAAATGGTTTTCGGCCCTTATCCGCGGTGAGAAGCTTTTTATTAATGGGGATGGCGAAACAAGTCGGGATTTCTGCTATATTGATAACTGTGTCCAGGGGAACCTGCTGGCCGCCACAGCCACCGATTCCGCAGCCTTGAATCAGGTTTATAATATCGCCTTCGGGGAGAGAACAACCTTGAACGAGTTGTTCAGTTTTATCCAACAGCGCGTGCGCACCTTCCTGCCGGAGATAAAGGCGATAACCCCGACGTATCGTGATTTCCGGCCCGGAGATGTAAGGCATTCATTGGCGGATATCAGCAAGGCGCGCACCTTATTAGGTTATGAACCGACCCATTCCGTAAAGGAGGGACTGGATCAGGCAGCTGAGTGGTATGTGAGACGACTCTCAGATGAATAGTCTGTAGGTTTTTAGGCGGATAGGGGAAACCCCATGCAGATGCTGCCAGACTAAAAAGCTTCAGACTATCAACCTAACCGGACAGTTGCTAACAGACTAAACACGTACAGACTATCAGCCTAATTTCATGGAAATAAAAAAAGTACTTATCACCGGTGCGGCCGGGTTCATCGGTTTCTTCCTGGCCAAACGGCTTTTGGCTGACGGCATTGCGGTGGTGGGCCTCGATAATCTCAATGATTATTACGACCCGTCCTTAAAAAAAAGCCGTCTCTCGCAGTTATCTCCCATGCGCGGATTTGACTTCGTACAGCTTGACCTGGCTGACCGCAAGACTGTGGCGGAGCTTTTCACCCGGCACAGTTTTGATGCGGTCGTCAATCTGGCGGCCCAGGCGGGTGTGCGTTATTCCCTGGAGAATCCCCATTCGTATGTTGACAGCAATGTTGTCGGTTTTGTGAATATCCTGGAGGGCTGCCGGCACAACGGGGTCAAGCATCTCGTTTTTGCCTCGTCAAGTTCCGTCTATGGCGGCAATACCAAGATGCCCTTTTCTGTTCATGATAATGTTGATCATCCGGTATCGCTTTATGCCGCCACCAAAAAAGCAAATGAATTAATGGCCCATACTTACAGTCATTTGTATGGCCTGCCTGCCACCGGGTTACGTTTTTTTACGGTATACGGCCCATGGGGAAGACCGGATATGGCTTATTTCCTTTTTACCAAGGCCATTTTGGCCGGTAAACCGATTAAGGTGTTCAACTTTGGCAAGATGAAGCGGGATTTTACCTATATTGATGATATTGTGGAAGGCGTGCAGCGGGTCATCCGCAGGATTCCCACTGCTGACTCGATGTGGAATGGCGATAATCCTGATCCGGCCAGCAGTTATTGCCCTTATCGTATCTATAACATCGGCAATAACCAGCAGGAAGATCTGATGCATTTTATCGAGGTGCTTGAGGATTGCCTGGGCAAGAAGGCGGAAAAGGAATTTCTGCCCATGCAGAACGGCGATGTGCCGGCAACTTATGCCAACGTGGATGATCTCGTCCGGGATGTGGGCTTTAAACCCACCACCACCATTGAGGAAGGGTTGCGCAGGTTTGTGGAGTGGTACCGGGGATATTATAAATAACTTCTCAGGTTGATAGTCTGTAGGTGATAGGGGAATTAGTCTTACGGTGTTTTAGAATCGAGCAGTTGCTGACAGACTAAACGCCTTCAGACTATCAACCTCATCTCTACTCAGAGTTTCAGTTTAGGATAAAAGCTTTTCATCAACACTTAAATAAAACGAGCCGACAGAAAAATGAATATAACCATGATCGGTACCGGCTATGTGGGCCTTGTCACCGGGGCCTGTCTTGCGGAATTTGGCCACCGGGTCATCTGCATGGATAAAGACAGCAGTAAAATCGAACGGCTTCGTAATGGCGAAATGCCCATTTACGAACCGGGATTGGATGCCTTGGTGGCCAAGAACGTCAAAGACGGTAGGTTGTCCTTTACCAGCAATATGGAAGAGAGCGTCAGCCAGGCCAAAGCTGTTTTTATCGCCGTGGGCACCCCCTCGTCCCGCCGTGGCGACGGCTATGCTGACTTGACCTATATCTATGCTGCGGCCAGGGATCTGGCTCCGTATTTAGACAAATATACGGTGGTGGTTGATAAGAGCACCGTCCCGGTTGGCACCGCCAGACAGGTTGCGCGCGTCATAAGAGAGGCAAATCCTGCGGCCCAGTTTGATGTGGTTTCCAACCCGGAATTTTTACGGGAAGGCGCGGCAATCAATGATTTTATGCGTCCGGACCGGGTGGTCATCGGAATTGAGACGGAACGGGCCAGCGAGGTTATGAAGGAAATTTATAATCCCCTGTATCTGATCGCCACCCCATTTGTCATAACCGGGCTTGAAACCGCCGAACTGATCAAGTATGCTGCAAATGCCTTCCTGTCGATGAAGATCTCGTTTATTAATGAGATGGCAAATGTGTGCGAGGCCTTGGGCGCGGATGTTATCGACCTGGCCAAAGCCGTGGGACTTGATGGACGTATCGGCCGCAAGTTCCTCCATGCCGGGCCGGGGTATGGCGGCTCCTGTTTTCCCAAGGATACCTTGGCCCTGCTGCGAATCGCCCAGGAAAACGGGGTTCCGGTTCGTTCCGTTGAAGCGGCTGTGGAGGTTAATGCCGCCCAGAAGGCACGGATGGTGAAGAAGATTCGTGACGCCCTGGGAGGATCTGAGGCCGGGAAAACAATTGGGGTGCTGGGCTTGACTTTTAAACCCGAAACGGATGATCTGCGGGATTCACCTGCCTTGACGATTTTGCCGCCGCTGGTTGAAAAAGGGGCAAAAATACAGGCGCATGATCCCCAGGGGATGGCGGAAGCCGCCAAAATGTTTCCTGAATTTTCCTATGTTAAAAATGCCTATGAGGCGAGTGAGAACGCTGATGTCTTGGTTCTTTTCACGGAGTGGAATCAATATCGTGCTCTTGATCTCCAGGAACTGAAATCCCGCATGAAATCTCCCGTGTTTATTGATTTGCGTAATGTGTACAACCCGAAACAGATGAAAGAAGCCGGTTTTTCATACGTAGGTGTGGGAAGAGGTTAAAGTACTTGTAACTTCAGGTGGATAGTCTGTAGGTGTTAAGGTGGATAGGAATAAATAACCATGCGAGATCACAAAAAGCTCATCGAACATAGTGGAAGGATGTTCTCTGCGCAGTTCCTAACAGACTATAGTCTAAATAACCTGAGCAGTTATGATTATTTATCTAAAAAACGTCATCTTTTAGGCACATTAGGCACTTTAAATTAATGGATACTTTGAACCTGGAACTGCGGAAGACTAAGGAAGAAATTGACCGCCTTGTCAGAAACTGGCGGGCATTGCTTGATGTCATGCCTGAGATGGTTGTATTGATCCGCGAGGACTGCGTGATTGAGTACATGAATCCCAGTGCAATTAACGTCTTTGGCGATTTGTGCAGACAGGAATGCCGCAAAAACTTCTGTAATGCTGATGACCGTTGTAAGCTTTATTGTCCCATAACCCTGTCTGCCAGCGGGAAAAGAAAAAGCGGTCTTGAAGAAACCCGCATCGGCGATGTTGATGTAGAATACAGTTATGTCCCCTTTCAAGGATATCTGGGTGACCGGCTGGTCATGATAGTGATGCGTGACATCACCGAACGAAAACACCATGAGCGGGAGCTTTCCAGTTTTCATAATAATATTGAAGAAATTCTCCAGCAGAAGATTGGAGAATTAAAGGAGAGCGAGAAAACCCAGCAGAATCTTTTCCGGGAGATAAATGTCCTGAAACGCAAACTGCAGAATAAGGATCAGGCCGATGAGATGATCGGCACGAGCCGGAAGATGCGGGAACTGCGCGAAATGATTGATCAGGTGGCCGGCTCGGATGCCACCATATTGATTACTGGTGAATCAGGAACAGGCAAGGAGCTTGTGGCCAATCTGATCAGGAAATGCAGTGCAAGGGCTGATAAAGCGTTTTTGAAGGTTAACTGCAACAGCATTAATGACAACCTTCTGGAGAGTGATCTGTTCGGCTATGAAAAAGGTGCCTTCACCGGTGCTGGCGGGCGTAAAAAAGGGAAGTTTGAGATTGTTGACGGCGGCACTATTTTTCTTGATGAAATAGGGGACATCAGCCCCAAAATGCAGTCTTCCCTGCTGCGTGTTCTGCAAAATGGGGAAGTGATCCGGGTTGGCGGCAACTCGCCGATAAATGTCGATGTCCGGGTGATTGCCGCCACCAATGTCGAACTTGCCAAGGCTGTGCAGGACGGGGTTTTCCGGCTCGACCTCTACTACCGGTTAAATATCATCAATATTATAATTCCTGCTCTGCGGGAGAGAAAAGAAGATATTGTCGATCTTGCCACATTTTTTGTGAAGCGTTATCGAGAAGCTTTCAAAAAAGATGTCGATTTTCTGCCGGACAGCATCATCAGCCGTTTATTGATGCATGACTGGCCAGGCAATGTCAGAGAGTTGGAAAATGTGATACAGCGAGCCGTATTAATGTGCAAGAATTCTGTTATTACTGAAAATGAACTGATATTTGATACCAAGGCCTCCTCTCCTTCCACCAATGATTATCTGACGCAGGTATGTCATCAATTTGGCAAAAAATCTCTTAAAGACATCATCGCTGATTTTGAAAAGGAGATTATTGGTAACTGTCTGCAAAAAAATGAAGGGAATGTCCAGGTGGCCGCCAATGAGCTGAAGGTCGGCAAAACCGGCCTGTACGATAAAATGAAACGCTTTGGCCTCAGCGGCAAAATAATCAAGTCCTGAGCCTCTGGCTTTTTTCCCCGGTTGATTAAGGGATTCAGCAATTGTTGCTATACCGTTTATAAAGCCTCGAAACGTCCGTCACATTCCGGTAGATCCTGGATCAAGTCAGGAGGACAACAGCTGGATGCCAGCTAACCCCCATCTCCGCAGGCGGGAACAACAAACAATGAAAGTCTCGCGGCGTAGGAGCGGGCCATGCCCGCGATAGAGACCGCCGCAATGGCAAAGGTCGCGGGCATGGCCCGCTCCTACGTCCCTGTCTGCACAACGAGGCAGACAAAGGACTTTCATATAAAAAACATGCTGGCATGACTGCAAAGATAAACAGTACTTTTATAACTTCGAAGCCCCTGAATAGTACCATTTTTTTGCATTTTGTTCTATTTTGTATGGCGCATGAATTGCATGATTACATATGAAAAAGTATTCAAAAGAAAACTAATTTCTCAGCAATAATAACTGGATTGGATTGATATGGAATGAATCTGCCAGGATTGCCCGGGAAAAAGAAGGGCGTGATGTAAATGGGAAATATGACGTGCAATCCGAACGATAAAAAATGCCCATACTGGTCGAAGAATAACGGCCATGATTGTCGTATGACCAAAGGCGGTCTCTATATCCCGATGCCGGAGCATATTGACCTGTTCTGCTCAACCCCCCATTACATTAAGTGCCATCAATATATGCGCGGCTGTGAACTCCTTCAGGAAACTGCCAAGAAATATGGATTCATTGTTGATGGCGGGCGCAGGCGTTTTCGCAGGGTTAGTGAGCGTATTTCTCTGGCTGTATCCTTATGTGACAATGACAGGCGGGCCATAGAGCTGCTCGACGGCCAGGCCATGACCCTTGATCTGAGCCTTGGGGGATTAAGGATTGAAAGCCATAGGGAGATCCCCCCAAATACCCTGGTTGCCTTTGAGTTTGGCCCGGATTTTTCCGCCCCGGAACTCACCGGGATCGGGGAGGTGAAATGGTGCGAGTCCAAGAATGGCTCCGGTCTCTTTGAAACAGGGGTTGCTTTTTCTGATTTCAGTCTGACCCAGGCAATCGGCAACCATCTCGGCCTGCCGATGATGTAGGGACGGTTCGCGAACCGACCCACGGTCTTCATGGCCATTTTCCAGTAAAATGAACGGTATTTCATTTTTTCCGAAATTTTAAAAATATAATAAACTGATATTTCAGTGGGTTGCGATGCAACCCATTTTTTTTGTCCAAAATTCTGGAATCCGAATAAAAAAAACCGTTGCCTCTGTAGAGAGGCAACGGTTTTTTTATCAGCTTATCAGCTTATCAGCTTATCACGCTTTTTTGCTGCGCCGTTTGCGGGCTACACCGGCAAGACCGGCAAGGCCGCTACCCATGAGCAGCATAGTGGCTGGTTCTGGTACTGGAGCCGCAGCCGTGGAGTCTGACCAAGAGAAGGTGCCCCCAAGTCCATTGCCAGAAAAGGCCCATTGTCCTGTAGTGTCATCAAATGAAGTGCCACTGATTGTTCCTGTGCCTGATAGAAGCAAAAACGTATCGTCTTGAAAATCTACTGTTACGCTGTTCAATGTAAAACTAAACCCGTCAACAGCCCATAAGGGGCTAACTGGATCAGGTAAAAGGGATGGGCTGAATGTAAAATCTTGCATAGCAACATCCTCGCCAAGGGTCACAGAAGTAAAAGAGCCCGAAACAGCTGCTACTGTGGCTACATCACCCACATAATCAATTCCTGTCGCATCATCAATTCCTGTTCCGCCAGTGGGCAACCAAGCTCCGGTAAGGCTAATGCCACCCGTGATCGGCAACGCAAAAACGCTCCCTGCAAACAACATCGAGCCCACGAAAGCGAGGGCCATTCCTTTAACTAATGTTTTTTTCATCTTTTTTCTCCTTAGCTGTTATTCATTTGCAAATGTAACATGAGGGGTATTCCCTTGCTTAAATTAAGTTAATTTTTTAATAAGCATTTGTCGTGCCAATTGAGGGGGGTGAAGGTGTTGAAGTGGTTGCGGTGTCTTTTTTTGTCAGGTTTTATGGGGGGTTATAGGGCTTCTCTTTCTAAAAAAACATATATTAATCATCTGAATCAGCAGCTTGTTAATGACCTTAAATTACATAAATCCGGTTTATATTCCGAAAACCAGGAAAAAATAAAGAGATTGAGGTAGTGGTGTACTGTTAACGGTCTGATTTAGCGGTTTTTTTGATTATTTCTGTCAATACTTTCATAACAGGCTGAATCCAAATTCCCGGAATGTATAAAACGGATTTGCCCTATTGGAGACTATCCAATGGCAAGAATGGAAATGTTGGGGTTAAAATGACGGGCATGTGTAAGGTTTGTTGCCTTTGGTCAATGAGAAGTGTAAAAATGAATTGAAACGGTTCTCGTTTGGGACGGTTCCGGGTTTTGGAATAAAACAAGGAATATCATGCAAAGACATCTGGATTGGCTGCGTCAGGCTGAAAATGACCTCGATTGGGCTGACCATTCCCTGGCAGGAGGATTTTACTCCCAGGTTTGTTTTATCGGTCAGCAGTCAGCAGAGAAAGCCCTGAAAGGCTATTGCCTTTTCAAGGGCTTTGATACGGTTCGCACCCATTCGCTCTA
This sequence comes from Desulfobulbaceae bacterium, assembly GCA_023230525.1. Lineage (GTDB taxonomy): Bacteria > Desulfobacterota > Desulfobulbia > Desulfobulbales > SURF-16 > SURF-16. Next base: position 29,755 of record JALNXE010000037.1, on the reverse strand, counting down.
CCGCATCATTAAAGAAAGAGCTCAAAGAAAATGATCAAATGGAGGCATGTGCCAGGGAGTTGGATATTTACTATATTTCCGCCAGTTGTCCCGCCAGGACAATCTTCCGGCTTGTCATGGAGCGGATGGGGCTGGGGCAAGATGACAAGCGTTAAAATTCTTGAAAAAAGCCGTCCGGCAATCTCGGTTGTGGATTTTTCCCTTGAGCAGATCGCGAAATTTCTTGCCGAAAAACTGGCAGGGAAAAATGTAATAAACGCCTATCTGATCGGCTCGGTGGCTGCAGGAACAGCCCAGTTCTGGTCGGATATCGATTTAGTGATTGTCAAGGAAACGCTAAAATCTTTTCCGGAGCGGGCCATGGAGTTTGTTGACTTGTTTGACTTGGGCGTGGCGGTGGATATCCTGGTCTATACCCCTGAAGAGATCCTCCGCATGGACCGGGACATCATTCTGGAAAAGCGCCATGCAGTCCAAAATCCAGGTGCTGTGAATATATACCATCAACAGCCATCACCAACAATGCGGATATAAAGTGATAACGGAACAACAAATCATAGACACCTTCCTGCCGTTTTCACCGGAAAAGATTATTCTTTTCGGATCGTGGGCCAGCGGCCAGGCAGATGAATATAGCGATGTGGATCTCATCATCGTGTATAACACACATAAACGATTCATGGACCGCCTTCGAGACCTTTATATGGCATGGAATTTGCCGAAAGCGGTTGATATACTTGCCTACACTCCGGAAGAATTTCAAATGATGTTGAAAGAAAACCCGTTTATACAAGATGCGGTAGCCGGAGGCAAAGTACTCCATGAAAGATCTCATTAAAGAAAGCCTGCGCTGGAGTGCACAGGCTGAAGATGATTATCGCTTTATCTGCTGGATGAAAAAAGAGGCTGGGTTTTATGACAAAACCTGCTTCATGACACAGCAAGCAGGAGAAAAAATGTTGAAAGCATGCCTGTATGCAACGGGCATGCGCAAAGTCTGGGGACATTCCCTGGCGGAAATGGTGCTCCTGCTCACAAAAGAGCATCCTCTTTTTCTGCAAATTGATAAAGAGGCAAAGAGATTGGATCGTTTTTATATTTCCGCCCGGTACCCGAATGGACTCCCCGGACTTTCCCCCTTTGAGGTTTACTCAGCTCAGGACAGCGCAGATGCCTATACCGATTTGGGAAAGATAATGAAAGTCTGCAGGGAATTCCTCAAGGGAAAAACCAGCCATGCACCTCCTGCCCAGAGCCAAGAGCCATGAGCCAACCAACCATAACCCATCTGGGCGGCGAAAACTGCGTCACCGGATCATGCCATCTGCTGCGCGCCGCCGGGCTCAACATCATGGTTGACTGCGGAGCGGCCCAGGGGCATGATGATCTGCTGCCCATGGCGGATTGGCCGGTGCAGCCGGAGAAAATCGATTATCTTTTCCTGACCCATGCCCATATCGATCATGTCGGCCGCTTGCCCGAGCTGATGCAGAATGGATTTGCCGGGGAGATAATCTGCACTCACCCGACCAAGGCCCTGCTTGTGCCCATGCTGACTGACGCCATGGGTTTCGGGCAGCTGGACCCGCCGGCAATAAAAAAACTCTCCGACAGGATTGATGACCTCTCCTGGGGCTTTGAATATCAGCAGGAATTTCAATTAAAGCATGGGATTCGTTTTAAGCTGGGAAGGGCCGGGCACATTCTGGGCTCAGCTTTTATCCGCTTCACCATTCCGGCTAACGCTCAGGTCGTAGCCGGCACAAAAAATAATGATAATCCTGCAGTAGGAGCGGGCCTTGCCCGCGATATGGGTCCCAGGGCCGCGGGCACGGCCCGAGGCAAGAGGGGTTTTCAGGCAAAAGGTGACCCCGAATATGCAATCCTCTTTTCCGGCGACCTGGGCAACCGGAATACCCCGATCATCCCTGATCCAGACCCTCCAGATCCTTGCGACCTGCTGATCCTGGAATCGACCTATGGCAACCGGATTCATGAAAGCCGGGAAGACCGGACCAGCCGGTTGTCTGAAAAACTTGCCAAGGCACTGGCGGACAACGGCAAGGTGTTTATCCCGGCCTTTGCCCTAGGGCGAACCCAGGAGATCCTGTATGAGCTGGACCGCCTGTTCAGCACTGAAAAGTGGCGGAATAAGCAAGTTCCCGTCTTTGTCGATTCCCCGCTTGGTTTGAAAATCACCCAGATCTACTCGGAGCTTGCGCAATTCTGGGACAATGAATCCCAAACACTGCAGGCAGCAGGCGAACACCCGTTTGATTTTGCTCATCTGTACAGCGTCGAAAAGTTCAAAGACCATAAAAGCCTTCTGGGGCTTGCCGGCCCGGCCATCATTATCGCCGGTAGCGGCATGTGCACGGGCGGCAGAATTGTCGATCATCTTGCCCAGGGACTGGCTGATGCCAGAAATGATGTCTTTTTTGTCGGGTATCAGGCTCAGGGAACGCCTGGGTATGATATAGTAAACTACGGTAGCCGGCCAGGAGGGTACGCCCGTTTGCATAACACTAAAATAACCATCCGGGCCAATGTGGAACAGCTGACCGGCTACTCCGCCCACGCCGACCAGCATGGGCTGCTTGAGTGGGTGGACTCCCTGCCGGGAAAACCAGGGAAGATCAAGCTGGTTCATGGTGATCCGGAAGCCCAAAGTGCCCTTTGCCGTGAATTAATAAAACAAGGCCATAATGTGGCAACGCTCAATGAAAAAGACTGAACCTAAGAGCCAATACCCATCAGCCATAATAATGCTGTCCGGAAAAGTACAATGGCTTATCCTGTGCCTCCTGCTGATTGTTCTGTACAGAGATGTTCTGCTGAAATGGGGGCTGGATCTCTGGAATGACGACAATTACTCCCACGGGTTACTTATTCCCTTTATTTCTCTCTATTTTATCAAAGCTCGATACGCATCCCTCAAGCAGGCTGCCATCTGCCCGAATAACAGAGGCCTGCTGATCGTTCTTGCCGGGCTGCTTCTTTTTATCCTTGGCTCCGTGGGGGCTGAATTTTTTTCTCAACGCCTTTCTCTGATTGTCGTTCTTTATGGGCTGATCAGTTTTCTGGAAGGCGGGGAGATTGCCGGAATTCTGCGCTTTCCGGTGCTTCTTTTGTTTTTTGCCGTCCCGTTGCCATATATTCTATACGATGCCGCGGCTTTTCCTTTGAAGCTTTACGCTACCAAGATCGCTGTGAAAATCCTGGCTCTCTTTGGAATGCCGGTCTTCAGGGAGGGGAATATTGTCCATCTGCCGCACACCACCCTGGAAGTTGTCGATGCCTGCAGCGGCATCAGGTCGCTGATGACCCTGATCACTCTGGCATTTTTACTGGCCTATATGATGCATAAAAGTATTTTCAAACGCCTGCTGATTATGGTGCTGGCAATACCCATTGCCGTACTGGCCAATGCCGGGCGCGTGGCATTAAACGGCATTCTCACCAAATATAACCCCGCCTGGGGAGAAGGATTCTGGCATGAGTTTTCCGGCTTGATGGTGTTTGTCATTTCATTTGGCGCTCTCTGGGGGATCTCTTTTCTCCTGGGGCATCACCGCAAGTCAACCACCATGACTTCAGGTGGATAGTCTGTAGGTGTTTAGGTGGATAGGAATAATCATGCGAGATCACACACAGCTCAGAGCATTTGAACTGGCTGATGAAGTTGCGATACTCACCTATCGTGAAACACGGAATTTCCCCAAAGACGAAATGTATGGATTGACTTCGCAAATGAGAAGATCGGCTGTATCGATTCCATCAAACATAGTGGAAGGATGTGCGCGTGAAAATCAGACGGAGTATCTTCGTTTTCTCGAAATCGCATTTGCATCTTTAAGGGAGTTGCACCATCAGTCCAGCTTGTCGAAACGTCTTGGATATTTTGACGAGAAAAGTTTTGCCGGCTTTGACTCCAAGCTTTATGAGACCGAAAAGGTGTTGGGAGCTTTAATGCGTTCCTTGCGTAACCCTAACAGCCTACAGCCTAAACAACCTAAATAGCTAAGTAGTTATAACAATCAGCCCCATATACCCATGGTAGAGACAATCATGAAAGCAATAAAAGCGATGAGAATCAGGTTTAATTTCGGTGATTCCTGGACCAGCCCATATTTACATATTTTATTGAGCCAGGAGAATGAAGTAATTGTGGCCAGATGCCTTGACTTCACTGTGTCGTCACATGGTAATAATGAGAGTGATGCCTTGAATAGCCTAACAGAAGCAGTAAAAGAGTGTATTATTTCGGCGGCTGAAAATGATGCGCTTGATTCCATATATGATCCATCTCATAGTAAGTATTGGCGCATGTTCAACGAATTGGAAGCAAAACAGGTAAACGCAAGGCTGACAAAATCCCTCAGGAAATCGATCCCTTCCATAATAGCAGATAAATCAGCAGTTCTTTCCTCGGAAGTCAGCCATGCCTAAACCTCTTGAATTGCGGAAGGTCATAAAGCTTCTGAGCAATTATGGGGTAGTATACGTTGTAGGTAAAGGAAGGCATCCTAAATTCTTTGATCCGGAAACTCGAAAAACATATCCTGTAAAAGCGCATGGGAAGAAAACCATGATATTATCGTATGCTCTAAATGATCTTATAGAAAAATTTGACCTTCCAGGCGATTTATTTGAATAAGTCTGGCTTTGCTCTTTGTCCATTGAGGTGGTGGGATCCTCGATACGTTGTTTATAATCCCTAACAGACTACAGTCTAAGCACCCTAAATAGCTAGAAAAAATGAAACAATTCTTCATCGCAGCCATCCTCCTCATTGCGGTAATTATCTATGTGAATTTTTTAAGCTCTGTCCATGCCGTTGCGCTTCTCCGGCCTCTTAGTGAATTTCCTCAGAAATTGGGAGAATTCACCATGGTATCGGAACAGAGTTTCAGTGATGCGGTTATGGACAGCCTGGGTGTTGACCAATACATCATGCGCGAATACCGTAATAGAGATGGCTATCCACTCTGGCTTTATGTGGGTTTTTACGAGAGCCAGGCGGAAGGGGAGATCATTCATTCCCCCAAGCATTGCATGCCTGGCAGCGGCTGGAATGCTCTGCAGACTGATAAAGTTTCGCTCCCCGACCCACTTAATGCAAAATCTTCGTTTATCGTTAATCAGATGGTTTTGCAGAAAGGCTTGGAAAAGCAGCTTGCCTATTACTGGTATCAAAGCCGGGGCAGGGTGGTCGCTGATGAGTATTGGGACAGGGCGTATATGATATTTGATTCCGTTGTAAAACGACGATCTGATGGGGCGCTGGTAAGAATTACGGGACCGGGAGGCAATCTGCCGGATGACATAAAAAAACAGCAGCAATTTGCGATTGAATTGCTGCAGAATCTTAGTTTATATCTGCCCGAATAGTCTGTAGACTGGAGGCCTGTAAGAATACCTTTCACTTTTTTATACCCTCAGGGGGCACAAGTACCCACAAGGTGCACAAGGGCACCTTAAATAGTTTGGGCACTTTTAAACCCAGAATCTTCTTGTTTTATCAATCAAAGCCTTGTACGATGTATTGCAAATGCAACGCATGGAGGTGTTTAATGAAAACCGCAAACATACCATCGATTCGTGTCGAGTCTGAATTGCGGCAGGCCGCTGATAGCGTTTTACATAACGGCGAGAGCCTGTCGAGTTTCGTGGTAGAATCCATACAGGCCAATATTAAGCGACGTCGCATGCAAAAGGAGTTTATCTGCCGCGGTCTGGCCTCGCGTGATGAAGCTCGGCGAATTGGTGAATACTTCGATACCGAGGATGTCCTGCGCGAACTTGACGACATGCTGTCCCATGCTCAAGGCAAATGAGCTATCGTGTTCGCTATACCAAAGCCGCTAAAGAAGATTTGCAGCGATTATACAACTTCCTTTTGGATCATGATCTGCAAGCTGCCCGGCGAGCTCGCGAGGCTATCGGTAAAAGCATGGAGTTCCTCCGTGACTTCCCTTTTGCTTGCCGCACGGTGACGCCGGACAATCCGTTTTTACGGGAGATGCTTATTCCCTTTGGGGCGATGGGGTACGTTGCGTTGTTTGAAATTGAGGACAATGAGACAGTTACTATTTTAGCTCTACGGCATCAACGCGAGGAGGACTACCACTCATGAGGGGTAATTTTCTAACCGGATAATACCAAAAACAATTCAAAGAAAAATTGCCTCTGTTGTGATAAAATAACCAATACGGCTACGGAAACGAACCTTTTTGTTCAAGGGGCGCTATTGCGATGACTCCTGCTATAATGTCCACCACTAAACCCTCAGATAAGAAACCAGACAGATCTGTCCCCCATGACCCATGACCCATCAGCTAACAAACTATCTCACCATAGATGTGGAGGATTATTTCCAGGTTGCGGCTTTTGAGGATATCATCACTCCTGATTCCTGGGCTTCGATGGAATGCCGAGTTGAAAGGAACACAGCCGTAATCCTCGGCATCCTGGGAAAATACAAGGTACGGGCCACTTTTTTTGTTGTCGGCTGGATTGCGGAAAGATATCCGGCATTGGTGCAGGAGATAAGCAGGCAAGGCCATGAAATAGGCTGCCATAGTTACCTGCACCGAAAGATTTACGATATGACCCCGGAAGAATTCAGGGAAGACACCAGGCGGGCGAAGAATATTCTCGAAGATATAACAGGCAGGTCTGTTCTGGGCTACCGCGCCCCCAGTTATTCCATTACCAGAAAATCCCTCTGGGCCTTGGATATACTGGAAGAGCTTGGATTTCATTACGATTCCAGTATATTTCCCATTTATCATGATAATTATGGCATTCCGGATGCTCCCCGTTTCGAATATAAATTGCCGAACCATGCTATGATGGAATATCCTATTTCTACCACGCTTTTTATGGGGAGAAAAATTCCTGTGGCCGGCGGCGGATATTTTCGCCTTTTTCCCTACTGGTTTACAAAGTTAGCCTTGAAAAAAATTAATACTGATGAGCGGAAACCTTTTGTTTTTTATCTCCATCCATGGGAAATTGACCCGGACCAGCCTCGTTTCAACCATGCTGGAAAACTCTCGAAATTTCGGCATTATAATAATTTACACAAAACATGCGGGCGATTTATGAAATTACTCTCAGATTTCGATTTTAGTCCGATTTGCCCAAAATAGTTTTTTCACGGATGGTATAGGATGATTCGTAACTTAGAATATTGGTTGCCGGCATACCTAAAAAGTATTTTGCAGCCTGAAATTAAGTACAAAATCAATAAGTCACAGGGGAAAAGTATTTTATTCACGATTTGTGATCATTTCGAACCGTACTGGAATAATGTCGATGATCAAACAGCCTATAGCAGAGTAAAAAACTGGCTTGATCATTATCAACCTGTTGCGGCTAGTCATAAGGATTCATTGGGAAACCATCCCAAACATTGTTTTTACTACCCGGCCGAAGAATACCGCAAGGATCTGCTGGATATGGTCGGTGAGATATGTCGTAACGGCTTTGGTGAAACCGAAATTCACCTGCATCATGATAATGATACATCTGAAAATTTACGTAACACGCTACTGTCATTCAAAAAAATACTAGCGAATGATCATGGCTTGCTTTCAGTACATCAAGATACCAATGAAGTAAAATATGGGTTTATCCATGGCAATTGGGCATTGGATAACTCCAGGCCGGATGGCAGATGCTGTGGTGTAAATGATGAGTTGACAATCCTTCAGGAGACCGGCTGCTACGCTGATTTTACCATGCCATCTGCACCTAGTGATACTCAGACCAGGACAATTAACAGCATTTATTATGCAGTTGATGACCCATGCCAACCAAAATCTCACGATATTGGGAAGCCAGCTGAAGCAGGAAAAAAACACCCCGGTTTACTTTGCATCCAAGGCCCGCTTTGCCTCAATATGAAATCAAGAAAATTTGGTTTGTTGCCCAGAATCGAAAATGGATGCCTATCCCATGATATGTCAATAAGTGCCGAAAGAGTAAGTCTGTGGGCGGCTCAACACATTCATGTCCTAAACCGGCCCGACATCATTTTTATCAAACTGCACAGCCACGGCTCCCAAGAGCAGACGATGGATTTCTTTTTCAAGCACGGCGCCCTTGACCACCTCTATTCACTACTTGAAAATTATTGCTGTGTTAATAGAAGTAATTCCCTGTATTATGTTTCCAGCAGGCAGATGTATAATGTAGTTAAAGGATTGGAAGAAAGGCCTGATGCCCCTGTTGGAACCCTACTTGATTTTGAGCTGCTGTTGCCATATTAACTTGGCCCGACTATGCTATTTTTTGAGATAATATTCTGGTCAGCATTCGTAATTATCTTTTATCACTATTTGGGATTCCCGATTTTAACAGCGGTCATGTCGATAGTTCGTGGGAAGAAAATAGACAAAAAGGATATAACGCCTTCTGTCAGCCTGATCATTGCGGCCTATAACGAGGAAAAAATAATCGAAGAAAAAATCAAAAACTGCTTCCGCCTTGACTACCCACGGGACAAACTGGAAATTATTGTTGTCTCAGACGGCTCCATCGATTCTACCCCGCAAATTGTTAAAGAGTACAACCCGCAAGGGGTGCAGGGCCTTTTTCTTCCACCAAGGCGAGGAAAGACCGCCGCCTTGAACAGAGCTGTTGCTGTTGCCAAGGGTGAAATCATTGTTTTTTCAGATGCCAACTCCATGTACGAGCCAAAGGCAATAGCCAAGTTAGTCGGAAACTTCAACGATCCGTCTATCGGTGGCGTTTGCGGCCGAAAAAGTATTGTGAAAAATGCACAAAGAGAATCCAGCCAGGGCGACAGTCTTTTTTGGGATTTAGAGTCCCGGTTGAAGACCATGCAGAGTCATGCCGGGTCGATTTCAAATGGGGATGGCGAGATATTTGCCATCCGAAGACATCTCTATGAACCAATTCCAGAGGATGTGATTAACGATGATCAGGCGATAACCTTCAATATAGTTAAGAATGGCTATCGGGTTGTATATGAGCCGCTGGCGATTTCTTATGAAGAAGCATCAATTGTTATTAGCGATGATTTTAAGGTAAAAGCACGAATGGTGACCGGCGGCTATCAAACTATTGCCCGTTACAAAAAATTTCTTTTGCCGCCAAAGAACTATTTTGCTTTCCAATTTTTTTCTCATAAAATCATTCGTTATGTTATGCCATTCCTGATCATATTGCTGTTTTTCTGCAATATGTTTCTGCTCAAGGGGGAATTGCTATTTTTTTTCTTGCTTCAGTTGCTTTTCTATATATTCGCCAGTGCAGGTTATTTTTTAAATTTTTTTGGCTTCCCTCCTGGAATATTCTATGTTCCATATTATTACTGCACCATGAATGTGGCGGCATTGTTTGGGTTTTACTATTTTTTAACAGGCAAGGCGGGCGTGTCAGTCTGGAAGAAGGCCTCCAGGTGATTCATTAAAGCAATCGGGGCTCAATTCCAGATAACATGAATATTCAAAAAATATTTAAAAATGCTCTCTCTAATGGGGCAGCATTCGCCGTGGAGGCAATCAGCGCCTTTGTCATGATGCCTTTTGTCGTGCACCGAATCGGAGATTCAGCATATGGCGTTTGGATTTTGATCAATGCCTTGAGTGGGTATCTTGGCTTTTTCAAACTTGGGCTTCGCCCGGCAGTAAATAAGCATGTTGCGCAATATAAGGCACTCAATCAATTCGGCCTATTGCGTGATTTTATGCAGGCAGGCCTTTCCATTTATTCCTATTGTGGTATTTTAATTTTATGGGCCACAGTCATTTTGTATTTTTCTGTAGAGCATATTTTCACGATTGATCCGCGATATCTCTCATCTGTAAAAATTATTGTCGCTATGGCCGGTGTTCATGCTGTCTTCGGTCTGCTCGGCACACTTTTCGGTGGCGTGATTTCTGGTTATCAACATTATGAAATTAATGCAGGAATTGAGATCGCAGTTATCGTTCTGCGGTCCCTTTTAATTTTTATTCTCCTGCCGCACTTCCCTGATTTGCTTACACTCGCAACTACCCATTTTTTCTTTACAATCCTTGGCTATATTGCCGCAGTGATAGTCTCGCAAAGGTTGGCACCCATCAGGGGCCTCAAACCTTTCAAAAAACCTTCTCGCGAGGCAGTCTCAGCTATCGTCAAATTCAGTTTAATCAGCGTTGGGATCAGCGGAATTGGCATACTCATGACTTATGCCGACAACATTATTGTTGGCATGGTGCTTTCCACTGCCGCCATTACCCATTACGCGGTTGGAGGGAGACTCGTTACTTATACAAACAACCTTCTTCAGGTTCTTTCGAATGTGCTGGCACCAGCAGTCAGTGAGCTTAATGCTCAAAAAGAAAATACAGCGATACGACAGATCATGATCTACGGAGTCAAGGCAGCATGCTTTCTTTCCTTCCCTGTACTGCTCTGCCTGATTGTGCAAGGAAAGGAATTTATCCAGCTTTGGATGGGGGCAGGGTATGAAATAAGTTATTATGTAATGGTCATCTTAGCCATAGCCGCTTTTGCCGCATTGCCACAACAAATTACCAACCCCATACTTTATGGCTTAGGGAAACACAAACTCCTGCTGTATCGATCCTTAATGGAAGCCGTCCTGTCCCTCGTTCTTGGGTATATGCTGGGGAAAAAGTATGGTGTAATAGGGGTGGCGATAGGCTTTTCACTACCAAGAACCATGTTTCGGGGAGTTATCTTTCCAATCTTGGTTTATAGGATTGTTGGGCTGAATGGCTTGGAAGTATTCATGAAAAGTTACGGCAGAATAGGACTCGCAAGTATTCCTTTCGTGATAGCGCTTGTTTTGATGAAGAAATATGAAATGCTTAATTCATGGCCGACATTCATTATGCAAATTGTTGCCTGCAGTTCCATCTATCTGGTCTCAAGCTGGTTTCTGGGGTTTACGCAGGAAGAACGAACTAATGTAACAAAAGGTTTCTGGATCAGGGGGCGTAACAGAAATGCATCTATCCCTTCAAACCAAATCGAGCAAGTGCCAAAGGAGCCGCGAAAGTTATGAAAATTCTTGTGACAGGAGGGGAATACCCAAGGAACTGGGAAGAAATCCAAATTAAAAACAATGAGGATTTTATTCGCTTCCGTTCAGGTCGGATTCTGCTCATCGATTGGGATAGCAAACAGGTTGAACAGGAAATTACATATGAATCTCCCAATGAGATCAGAAACCCAAGCATGATGTTTAAAGGGGGTGAGATTCACGATGGCTTCCTGAATGTAGTCACCAATAGTGAAATGGTGACCTACAATCTGTCCACTTGGCAGATTGAACGGCATATTACTCATCCATCGTTCAACGATCTGCATGGAGTTTTTGAGGAGGAGGGCCGTTTTTGGCTGGCCAATACAGGCCTGGAAATGATTCAGCTTTGCGATGGCAATGGTGCTATTCTGGAAGAGTATAACATGGCCAGCACCCCTACATGGCCAAGATTCAAGAAAGGAAAGGACTACAGGCTAATTGGCTCCACAAAACCCCATGAGACCCATACCAATCATGTCTTTTGTGTCGATGGAGAGCATTTTGCCACTCGTTTTCGACAAAAGGATGCTATTTCCCTTGGTGATCCAACCAGGCGGTTTTCCATCGAAGTTGGGAATCCCCATGACGGCGTGTGTCATGGGACGCGAGTTTATTTTACAACAACGAATGGCCATATTCTTGTTTTCGACCCAAAGACCCAGGAGTTACTAATAAATCTCAACCTGCAACAGACCCTTGAAAAGGCGGGAATGAAGCCTGATGGCTGGTGCCGAGGCATCTTGCCACTTGACGAGAACCGGGTACTCGTTGGCTTCACACAGTTGCGCTCGACGAAATTCAAAGAGTTTGTCTCATGGGTCAAGCACCTGGGCAATACTCCGGCACCAAGCCGTGTTATCGAAGTCAATCTTTCAAATAACACCGTGCTATCGGAGTATACACTACCAGAGACTGAGGGAAGAGCTATCTTCTCGATCTTGTTATGGCCTTTTGGAAACTGAATAGGCCTGCCTCATAGAACACGTGGAAATTCCTTTCAAAAAAATGTATCTTTTTGTCGCTGCTTCTGGCTGGGAGCACGGGCTTAACTTGTTTCTTGATCAATGCGATGCGCAGGAGTATGCGAATATCACCAAGGCACTAAAATCCAGGTTGACCAATCTGAAATTGTTCCTTGATCTTTCCAAATTGAAAGTCTTGATCATTGATGATGACCTGGGAACAATGACAGATGCTTTAGTTGCGCACTGCAAGACCCTTATCTGTTGCGATAGCAATTGGCACAAGCTGGCCCTAATCAAAAAACGAAATAACGATGCCATACACTGCGTTAGGACACCTGACACCTATGCACTCCCATTTCCAGACAACATCTTTGACATAGTCCTTGTTTCCCCCGTGGCCAATACAGTTAGGAAGTTGTTGGATTGCAACTCCCAGGTAATTCTTCAAGAGTTTGGCCGCATTCTGAAGCAAGATGGCAGTTTTTTGATCGTGCGTAACCGCCAAGCAGAAAAACGAAAACAAAAATTCTGGCTCTCTCCTTTTGTTTTACAAAAAAAACAATTTTCTGTTCATGAATGGCTGCTTGGCCCTCCCCTCGGATCCGAAATATTCGAAGCTGTACCTGAAAAAGGCTGGCGCCAGCTGCGTAGCCATGCTTTTTCCTCTTTGGGCAGATTGAAGCACTGGCTGGTCAGCCAACATCTCTATCCGACCTTAGCGCCCAGCCGGGTTATAATTGCACAAAGGGGAGAAAATAATGGCAGCACGCTAGACAAAATTATTACTGAGGTTGAGACTAATACTGGAGCTCAGTACCGCACAGAGAAAGTTCTTTTCCTCAGCTCCACACTTGTTTTGCTCGAAAATCGGCGGGACCATGACAATGGCCTAATTATTCGGATCCCCTATAGCCATCGGGAATCCGAAGCCCGTTGCCAGAAAAATTTTTTAGCCCTCCAATCAATAAAAAAAATATGGCCGAAATTGCCAATCGATATCCCCGAAGCCGTTTGTAACGGTCGCATTGACAATATCCATTACTTTGTGGAAGGCAGGCTCCTTGGTGTAGGCATTGACTCACCAGATAGGGGCTATGACAGGCTTGTGGTACAGGCCGCGCAGCTTTCGGCGACCATATTCAATGCCACAAAAAGGCCAGCAGACACATGCCGACAGGAGCTAGAAACATGGCTTGCGAGTCTAACTGTTTTGTTCGACTCGCCTTACTTGACACATCGGCATCTCGATATCCAAAAGCTCAAGGGGATAATCCTTGAGGGTATTCTTGATGCCAGCAAAGAAGTCTGCCTTTGCCATGGAGACTTTAAAGTAGAAAACATATTAGTACGACATGATGGCTCGTTTTCTGGACTAATCGACTGGGATCTACATGCGCTAACAGGCGTGCCCTTTCTCGATCTCTACCCTCTCCTATTAAGACGGAGAGCTGTCAAAAAAGGGGAAAGTACTATGCAGTCCATCCATTCAATTCTCCAACCAAACAAATTCGATACCTTTGAAAAAAAAATTATTCATGGCTATGTAGATGCCACAGGAAGTGACCACAACATAGTAAGCACCATTGGCATCGTATACTGGCTGCATACCGTTACCTGCAGAATGGTCTTTCATTATTTAAAATTAAACCGCCGCTGGTTTGATGAGTACATCTGCAAACCACTTGATACCATTAATAAATCATATTTGTCTTAAATCTCTGGTGAACAGAAATACCATTTTGACAAAAACAACGAGCTATTGGGGAGTTATTATGGGGCAATATGGGGAATTCTTTTTTTGGGTATGTGCAAAAACGGTCTCGATGACACACAAAGTCAAAACATTTTTTTTCAAAAAAACTAAAACATGGAAGAATCATCCTTTCAATAAACCATTTCCTATAGATAAATTGGAGCAGATAGATTCAGAGATTGTGTCCCTTGTAGGCAAGTTGCCTTTCACGATTCAAGATTACCATGTAGACGATAGAGAATATGCCGAGTTTAAAAATAAATTTTGGCCTGGGTATTTTTACGCCATCGGCTATAAAGACAAAAAAATTATGGAGCATTTTGTCTCATACAAGCTTCTGGAACTACAAGGTAGCGATATCTATATCGATGTGGCTAGTGAAAATAGCCCATATCCCGCAATTTTTCGTCGCAATCTAGGACTAAAAACCTACTCGCAGGATCTTTCCTACAAATCTGGAGTTCATGCGGATCGAATTGGCTCTAGCGCTGACAATATGCCCATTGAAAAAGACAGCGTGGATAAGATCTCGCTACATTGTGCTTTTGAACATTTTTGCCATGATATTGACACCAAATTCATCTATGAACTAAAACGGGTACTCCGCCCCAATGGATGTTGCGTGGTCGTCCCGCTGTATATGAGCCTAAATCATCTAAATGTGGTTGACCCATTATTAAATTACAAATCTATTAAGTTTGACGCAGGGTCAATGGTGATAGCTGAGACTAATCTTGGCGGACTTTTTGAGCGGTATTACTCCCCTTCTGCCCTCGAACGGATTCTTATTCCGAATATTGGTCTTGAGTATAAAATTTTCCGCGTCAAGATTCCAAAATCAATCTGGCAAAATGCCTCTAAAGGTCTTGATCGTGTTAGATATGCTCTTTGTATTACAAAAAATAAATTAGTTTAAGTCAAAACGAGCAGCTCAGTTTATGGCATATCTTGGACTCCTTATATATTTCACAGCCTTTCTTCTTGAAATTAATATCTGGTTGCCAGCGTTGCAGGGAATTGCCCTCTTGGAATGGATCATGGTTGGGAATTGCGTTTTACTTTTACCCGCGGTGTCAGACGGTCGTGCGGCTAAACTTTTTTTTCAATGCCCCCAGACGTTATTATTAGGAGCATTTTTCTGTTGGTCCATAGTAAGCGTTCTCTATGCTGGGCTAGACGTTGCGTTTGGCCTGATCGGCTATATGCTAATAAAATATTTTATCATTTATTGCATGATAGTCCTTGCGCTCAACACACTACCTAAAATCAAGGGAATCATGATTTTATTAGTCTTTCTGGGTGTACTGATTGCTTTAAACGGATTTATCCAAATGCGTGATGGTGTTGACCTTGTTGGCCAAACCCCTAACTGGCGAGGGGCAATGCGGTGGATTGGTGTCTTTGACGGTTCCAATGGACTTGCCCTTGTCTTTGTAACGCTATTGGGATTCTCCTTGGGCTTTGCCCTACTGAAAGATCAGGGAATTTGGCGCATCTTTGGCCTTATGTCCTCAGCCGTACTGACCTACGCGGTTTTTCTCACAGGCTCGCGGGGCGGTTTTGTAGGATTTTTATTTGTGCTGCTCTCATATCTGTTTATTAAAATTCCACGATTGAAACTTCGCACCTTTATTCCTCTCGCCATCGTCATTTTCGTGTTGGGACTGGCCCTCAAGCCAACAGAGGAAGGGAGAGGACTTGGGCAATCTACCACATCGGAAAGAATCGAACTCTTCCATCAAGGTCTGCAGATGATTAAAGCTCATCCGCTAAAGGGAGTAGGGTCTGGGGAATACGAGCACAGCAACCCTGTCCACAAGCAAGCACACAACCTCTGGTTGCAACAAATGGCCGAGACAGGAGCAATAGGAGCAACGATTTATGCACTAATGTACTTTTGCGCTATCCGCTCTCTTGTCTTTTTTATAAAAAAAGAAAGGAATAATGACCTGACTGCCTATAACGTTGGCGTCCAAATCCTTATTGGCGCAATTGGCTTTCTCACCTGTGCTTTTTTCCTAACAGTGAGCTACGTGATGCCATACACTATTCTTGCACTTATAACATCTGTATCTTTTGTACGTGGCGAGTGCATAAGGTTATCAGCAAAAGACATAATCAATATTGGAATATTCAACATGGGCCTGTTGATTACCATCTATATTCTAGTCCAATTGTTTTTTATAGTATTCAAATAGATATTTTTTGAGTAAATATCACACAGGGAACCAAACCCAAATGCGAGTCTGCTACATTGTATCATCTTCATTTTCTGGATCGACCTTGTTGTCATTCATGCTTAATGCCCACCCAGACATTGGTACGATCAGTGAATTTGACAATATGGAGGCGATTGTCAGTGATCCGAACTACCTCTGTTCATGCGGAGAAAAGCTCAGAACATGCCAGTTCTTTCGCCGATTAAGCGAACGAATGCTGGCAGCAGACCAACCCTTTGCGGTTGATGATATGCAACTCATGTGTTTTTTGAATAACAACGAACGGGTGAATCGCCTTCTCATGGGGAAGTTGCCCAAGATGCAAAGCAATTTTATGGAAGGGTTGCGGGATATTTTTGTCCGCAGTATTCCATCGCTGCGTAATAAATTGAAAAAATGCCATGCTCGCACAGACATTTTCATGAGATCCGTGTTAGCACTATGCAATGCTTCAGTCTTTCTTGATGCCACCAAGGATCCTTATCGCATGCTTTTTCTTACTGAAAGGCACGATGTTCACGCCATATATCTCTTTAAAAATGGGGTTGCGGGAGCCTACTCCTATATGAAAGCTGCCGCAAAAGAAGGCAACCCTATTACCATGCTTGAAGCCGGTACTCGTTGGTTCGAAGAACAAATTACCATCCTTCGCGCACTAAAAAAATTGCCAGCCGAACGCCAACTCAGGGTGAGTTACTCATCATTGTGCCGGAACCCTCAGGAAATCGTCTCCCAAATTCATCTTTTGTTAGGACTACCGCAAGCATCTATTGAGAAATTTTGGGAAGCCCCCCATCACATTGTTGGAAATCAGATGCGGCTTTCTCAATTTTCTGAAATCAAAGAAAGGGAGGACTGGAAAGATAATCTATCTGGAGCTGACATTTCGGACTACCGGAGGCTTTACGAGCGATATATTGATCAATTAGAAGCATTATTCCCTGGCATCAGCTCCGATATTTGGAAGTAGAAACACCATGAGTCCAAAACAACATAAGCAGGCGGGGACAATCCTCCATGTTATTAATAGCCTTGATATCGGTGGTGCTGAAAGAGTCGCCATTGATCTCTGTCTTGGCTTGAGCCAACGAGGACGGCGATCGATCTTGGCGACGATCGAAGGTGGAGGCCCCTTGGAGGAAATTGTACAGGCGAATAACATTCCCTATTTTTTGATGAAAAAAAAACCAGGCTTTAGGCCTTCCTTGACTATCAAGTTCCTCCGACTCTTTCGGGAACAAAATATCCAGACAATCATTACCCATAATTACTCACCGTTTCGTTACGCTACCATCGCCAATGTCTTGGGCGGCAATAAACCACTGATTCATGTTCATCATGCCAGGTCGTTTGCAGAAACGGATGAAAAGCGGCCTATCAGAGAAAGATTGTTGGCTCTATTTGCGAAAAAGATTGTCGCAGTTTCCGAGGATCTTAGACAAAGCATTATTGCCCATGACAACATTCCCCCAGACAAGGTGTGTGTTATTGCCAACGGGATTAACGAGAAAGTTTACAATGCCCCGGTTGATGTAGCACAAAAGAAAGCCTCTCTCGGGTTAAAGGAAAAGACATTGGTTATTGGCTGTTGTGCACGATTATCCGAGCAAAAGGGCCACACCTATCTGCTCCAGGCCCTCGCGCTGTACAACAAAAACACACATGAGGACTGGCATCTGCTCTTGGTTGGGGATGGGGAGCTAAGAAAAAAATTAGAGGATGGGGCCAAGCAGTTAGGTATTGCAGAAAAAATATCTTTTCTTGGCTCCCGCATGGATGTCCCGGAACTCCTGAAGGTAATGGACATTTTCATTTTAACCTCCGTCTGGGAGGGGATGCCACTTACAATTCTCGAAGCAATGGCAGCAGGCAGGGCTATTGTTTGCACCAATGTCGGTGGTGTCTCCGAAGTGATTACAACTGAAAAAGAAGGAATCTTGGTGCCACCGCAGGATGTTTTAAGCATCGCTAATGCGATACAAAAAACGGCTAACTCTCTGGAATTAAGAAATGAATTGTCCTCTAAGGCCCAACAAAAATTCATTGCGAATTTTTCTTTGAGCAGAACATTAGATCATTATGAAGAAATACTATTGTGAAGAACTATCACAAATTCCAAGAAAAATCTGGTTCTTGTGGTTTCAGGGAATGGATAATGCCCCTTTTGTTGTGAGAAAATGTTATGAATCATGGAAAGAAAGGAACCCTAACTGGGAGCTAATATTTCTTAGCGATGAGAATTTAAGCCACTATGCTAGTTTAGCTTTGCCGCCCGAAAAAATTTACAAACTCACGAAAGCTCTTTACTCTGATTTTATCAGGTTAGAATTATTGTCAAAATATGGAGGTGTTTGGGTCGACTCAACCTGCTTCTGTGTCGATAGCCTAGACAACTGGCTTGGTGAATATACCAGTTCAGGATTTTTTGCATTTTATCAACCAGCACCAGATAGAGTTATGTCGAGTTGGTTTCTAGCATCAGAAAAAGGTCACCCTATTGTTGTTAAGTTGATAGAAAATCTTATATACTATTGGCTAAAAAACGATTTATCTAATGAGGGAAAGGAGTGGTTAATAGAAAAGCTTAACACATTGTTTAACAGAAATTCCTTGACAACAAAATATTGGTTTTCATTTATAGTGACTAAAATATTTAAAGCTTTTCCTTATTGCGCCTTGCACTACAAATTTGCTGAATTAGTCATGACTGTTCCTGAATGCTTTGCTATATGGAATAATACCAAAAAATTTAATGCAAACATACCCCATAAACTTCAGCATGCGGGCTTGTTCTCGCCACTTGTTGAAGAAATTAAGAAAGAAATTGACAACAAAAAAGTACCCCTCTACAAGCTGACATGGAAATATAACCATGCTGACCTTAAGGAAGGGAGTATACTACACTATCTCTTTGAGTCACTGCAAATAAATGAAACAACAAAACAAGCCATTACTACGCATTCTCTATAATCACCGCACCATGGGGCGCGGGGCCGAAGGTGTCCATATCCGTAGCATTGTAGAGGCCTTTCAGCAACTTGGCCACAGTGTCGAATTAGTTTCACCTCCAGGTATTACCCCTCTTTCTACAGCAGGAGAACGTCCTCTCGATAAATCAAAAAGCAAAACACGGGGGATCAATTCTCTATGGAAAGCCATTAGCAGGCATGCCCCTCAATTCCTTTTTGAATTTATTGAAATCATCTACAATATATTTGCCTACTTTCGGCTGGCCAAAATACTGAGAGGAGGCACTGTTGATTTTATTTA
The DNA here is from genome assembly GCA_023230525.1 of Desulfobulbaceae bacterium. Classification (GTDB taxonomy): domain Bacteria; phylum Desulfobacterota; class Desulfobulbia; order Desulfobulbales; family SURF-16; genus SURF-16. Next base: position 10,483 of record JALNXE010000037.1, on the reverse strand, counting down.
CGAACGTTATGCTTTTTTTTCGGTTGCAGGCGCTTATCTTTCAAGGCGCTATCACATACCTCTTGCCCTCGAAGTTAACGAAGTTAGCGGCCATCAACGAGCGCGGGGGCAGACCTTTCTCTCTCTTTGCGGCATGATGGAGAGATATGTCTTTTCGCGGGCACATGCCATCTTCACGGTCTCTTCCCAGTTACAAAACGATGTCATCCAGCAACGAGGCAACAACCATCGGGTTATCGTTATCCCCAATGCAATCAGCCCAGTAGACCTTGTACCATTGACACCCCAGGAGCAGGCTGAACTCCGTGCGCAGTATGGCCTTTCCGGTAGCCGGACAATAGGGTTCGTTGGCTGGTTTGACGAATGGGATCGGTTGGATTTTCTTATTGATGTCTTTGCCGGCCTAACTACCGTTTATGAAGATGCTAAATTGGTATTTATCGGTGATGGGCCCATGCGACCTTCCCTTGAAGAACTTGCAAAGCGGAATAATATTGCCCATCGGGTCGTGTTTACGGGGCCGATAGAAAGACGTTTGGTTTTTCGTCACATGCGCCTTCTGGATATTGCAGTACTTCCTCATTCCAACGCCTTTGGTTCTCCGGTGGTTCTTTTCGAACTGATGGGCATGCGTGTCCCGGTTGTGGCACCAAGGTTACGCCCAATCGAGGATGTCCTGGAAGACAGGTTTACAGGTTTACTTTTCCATCCTTTGGATAAATTGGGCCTTGCCGAATGTATCAAAATGCTGTTGGATGATTCCAATTTATATAGGTCAATCCAAGAAAAATCCTATGCTCAGGTGCTGAATCGCCACACTTGGCGGGCAAATGCAGAAAATATCATTAATATTATGGTATCGCATTGATAATGGATACGAACAATGAGAGATTTGCCGGGTACGCAGCAGCGAAAAACCATATCGCAACATTAAAAGATTTGCTGTTACATATTCGTGCTGACCTGTATCGAGTTGAAGGAAGAAAAGGATTGCTGCCGTTTCTCTACACACTTTTTTGGGGTGAAAGGGGTTTCTCTGTATGTTTTTTGTTAAGGGTTGGGCAGTATTCCCAGAACGCAACGATTATTTGCAAGTTGTTGCTGTATCCAATAGTCAAATTTTTTCATTTTTTTTTGCAAACTATATACAACTGTGAAATATATCCGGAGACCATCATTGGGTATGGTTTATTTTTGCCCCATTGCCACAGCATCACGATAAATTCAAGATGTATTATTGGGAATAATTGCACAATATTTCCTGGTGCTATTATAGGGATTCACAAAGGACTCTGTCCAACGATTGGTGACAATGTGTTTATTGGAAGTAATGTGCACATTTCAGGAGGCATAACAATCGGAAGTAATTCCGCTATTGGCCCCAATGTTGTCATAGTCAAATCGGTCCCAGAATATACAACTGTCGTTCTTGACCAATCTTGTATGCGGGTCATGGCCAGAAATGTCCCTCGCGTTGGAAACATATTTCAAACAAATGTTTAACAATCACATTACTCCCGTCTCGCATGCTTAACTCAAATGAACCAATAAAAATTATTGTGTTGTCCAATCTATTCCCTACGCCAACTCAACCAGAGCGAGGAATTTTTACTTATCAAACTATTAAGGAATTAGCAAAGATTCATCCCGTGACCGTGGTCTGTCCTCTGCCATGGTTCCCTGTGCAGTTGAAGAATATTGGTTTTTTTTCACCCTGGCGTCTTTTCGCTGATGTCCCTGCCATGCTGGAAGATGGTCCCATACGGGTTTACTACCCACGTTATCCGATCATACCAAAGATTTCTGATGCCTTCCATGGCGTCTTGCTTTTTTTGGGGATAGCACCTCTGCTGCATCGGCTTTTCCGTGACGAGTCGCATGCTGTACTTTCCGCCCATTGGTTGTATCCGGATTGCATGAGCGCGGCACTATATAAAAGATTCCGGAATCATGTCCCTTTAGTCGCCACAATCTTGGGGTGTGACCTCAACCGCGACATCAATCAGTCACTTTTGGCGCCTCAAATTCGCTTCACGATGCGAACAGCTGATAAAATCGTTACTGTTAGTGAAGCGTTACGCAACGTTGCCATAAACGAAGGTATTCCACCTCACAAAGTGATAACAATCGCAAACGGAGTTGACCAAAATCTTTTTACACCTTTACCTAAAGCTCAGTGCAGACAGCAACTTAACCTCGGACACGACATCAGACTAATCCTTGTTGTTGGACAACTGGTGCCAGTGAAAGACCATTTGACGTTCATACGAGGGATGGCCATCCTCAGAGGAAGAAAAAAGTATCAGAATGTGCATGCTGTACTGGTCGGAGAAGGATTCATGCGGGATGAAATTCAGTCAGCCATAAACAGGGAAGGCTTGTGCGGCATTGTTATATTACAAGGACAAGTCCGTCATGAAGCACTGCCTACCTGGTTTTCTGCAGCTGACCTGTTTTGCTTGACAAGTATCCGAGAAGGAATGCCCAATGTGATCTTGGAGGCATTGGCATCAGGATGCCCGGTAGTTGCTTCCTCTGTCGGCGGAATTCCTGAATTAATTTCATTAACCAATGGTTGTCTCTTCCAGTCTGGAAATGCCGAAGATCTGGCCATTCAGCTTGCCGTAGTCCTCGACTCGCAGTGGTCATCGGATTCCGTTCGGGGGACGGTAAAAGACCATACCTGGGATGTGGTGGCTCGAAAATATCATGAAATTTATAGTGCGCTGGCAATTGAACAAAATTTGATGAGTGACGGCTAACAGTATGTGCGGGATTTGCGGTATAGTATTTCATCGACCTAACTCCAATGGGCATGAGTTAATCCAGAAGATGACTTCAGCCATGGCACATCGCGGCCCCAATGGCGATGGTTTCTTTGACAGTGGTGATGGCGTCTATTTAGGGCATCGCCGATTGAGCATCATCGATCTTGAGGGGGGTGGGCAACCCATGAAAGATGCAACCGGTAGGTACACGGTTGTCTTTAATGGGGAAATTTATAATTATCAACGAATCAAAAAGGAAATGCCATCTCCTTTTCCGTTCCGGACAAATTCTGACACGGAAGTTCTCCTTCAAGCCTATTCCTTATACGGAAATGAATGTCTTGCCAAGTTCATAGGAATGTTTGCCTTTGCCATCCACGATTATGAAAATGACTCTCTTGTTATCGCTCGTGACCGGCTTGGGATTAAGCCTCTTTATTACATTGAAACGGAAGATTTTTTTATCTTCGCCTCAGAGATTACGGCATTGCTCGCTACAGATCTGGTCCGGGCCGAGGTGAACCTGTCTGCCCTTGATTACTACCTGACATTAGGCTATGTCCCAGGCCAGCAAACCATGTTTGCTGGAATCAAGAAGCTTCTCCCCGGCCATTGCGGGATTCTTAAAAACGGCAATTTTTCCAGCCATAAATACTGGGATATCCCACCATCACCGGTCTGTTCTCTTTCGTATCAAGAGGCCCAGGAAGAGCTGTCGCGTTTGTTGGAAGATAGTGTTCGCTTACGTTTGATCAGTGATGTTCCTGTTGGGGTTTTTTTAAGTGGAGGGGTTGACTCAAGTGCTTTGGTGGCAACGATTGTGGAACAGTTGGGGAGGCAGATCAGTACATTTTCAGTTGGCTATGCCGACGACCCTGCCCTTAGCGAATTATCGGCCGCCAAGGCTGTTGCCTCACGATTCTCTACGGATCACCATGAATACATTCTTCAGCACGCTGATTTCTTTGTAGCCACGGACGATTTATTAACGTATTGTGAGGAGCCGCTTGTTGAAGCAGCAGCAGTGGCATTGCTTCAATTGTCTAGGGTCGCGAAACAGCATGCTACAGTCCTCCTTTCCGGGGAGGGGGCGGATGAAGTTTTTGCTGGTTACCCGCTTTATCTCCTGTCGGGTAAGGTTGATCTCATGAGACGGCTGATCCCTTCCTGCCTTTCGCAACAAATAGCGCATGTTGCCTCTCGACGTCGCGAAAAAATAGCCAAGTATTGTGACTGGTTGTCATCGCCGCTTGCGCATCGGTATAAGGGCATTTCCCAAGATGTGACGGATTCTATCAAGAGAGTAATGTATACGCCAGATCTTTTCTCGACAGTCGGGAAAGTGGATAAAACTTTTCATTCACTTTTTTCCGCCTTGAAAAATGGTACCAACCTGCAGCGAATGCAGTATGCGGACATCCACAGTTGGCTGCCAGACGATCTCCTTCTCAAGGCTGACAAAATGACCATGGCCGCTTCCATCGAGCTCCGAGTGCCGTTCCTTGATCATCGTCTTGTTGAATTTGGCCTTTCTATTCCCGATTCTTATAAAATTGTCTCCGGACAAGGGAAATATATCCTCAAGGACTTCATGCGCCGCTATCTTCCTGATAGCATGATATTTCAGAAAAAAAAGGGATTTCCAGTTCCTATCGCGCGATGGTTTCGGGGCGGCCTTAGGAATTCGGTTCGTGAGATTTTGCTTGATAAAAAAACTACAGATCGGAGATACATCCACCCTGCCTATGTCAAGAGGATCCTCGAATTACACGAAACAGGCAAGGTGGATATGAGTAGGCGAATTTTATCACTGCTCGTTCTGGAATTGTGGCACAGGAAATTTATCGACCAATGCCTTTGAAACAATTAGTAAAAAATCTATTATCCCCCATTGTTATCTATAGGTTCCCCGCGTCGCCTTTTGTCTTCCTTACGTTCGACGATGGACCTGATCCCCAAGGAACGCCGGCTATCCTAAAAATATTGGATGAGACGAATACTAAGGCCACTTTTTTCCTAGAAGGGAGGAAAATGGAACAATATCCTCACGTCGTGAGGGAAATTCATCGTTCCGGACATGCCTTAGCCTATCACGCCTTTGACCATCGCCCGATGAATGAACTCTTTTTGTCCGAACTCATTGCGGAATGCCAGCGGATGAAAATCCTTTTCCGCTCTTATGGTCAGGAAGTACAATTTTTCCGTCCCCCGTATGGGAAAATCACCATTCTATCTCTTTTTGTCTTTGGACTGTATAATAAGAGGTTCATCCAGTGGAGCGTTGATAGCGGTGACTCCTTAGGATGCGATGCCAAGTCCATCGTAAATCGATTTGAAAAGAGAAACATCCAGCAGGGAGACATCTTCCTCTTTCATGACGATGCTGAAGTAACGCCTCGTGTTCTTCGAGAAATCATAATTGATCTTCGCGAGTCCGGTTTTAGCTTTGGCTCTTTGCAAAGGAGAAAAGATATTACTACTGCATGATCACATTCCTGATCAATGGATTGCCAAGATAGACCCAAATGTATTTCGTCAAAGTTTGTCCATCCGCACAGAACCCTCGTGTCGAAATTTCACGCATGTCTTCCTGAATCCAATCCTCATAGGGCCAAGGCCAAAGAGATTCTGCTGTCAACACACCATTGACATAGCGTTTTTCGATATTGGCTCCGATGTTTGATCCGTTCATGTCTGCCATGGACAAGGAAGACTCAGCCTCAATTCTGGGCAGGTATTTTAAAGATCCTTCCTCAAATGGCGATGAAGATAGACATCCGCTACTGCATGTTGCGTTCTTGTATTCGCCGACGGCATTCATTGAGTTGTTTATATAGTTTATTGCCATCTGATCCGCTCCTGAGTTATTGTTGACACCATATTGGAAATTGTCTGTAATGAGAGAGTTCGTCAATATAGTCCCGCGATAGTTGCTCCCTTGATATAGTCCATCACCCACACCACTTTTGCCGATAGTCGAATGATCCAGCCGGATCGGATGCCCTACTTCATTGCCTAAGCCGCTCAAGCTCAACCCGCTATCATTACTCCAAATAACACAATCCTTGATGTCGATATCATTTGCATACATCCCTGCTTCCGGACCAGGGTCCACTACCATACCGACTATTTTAGTAGCCGTTGGAGATGAGCGGCGATTGTTCAGAATTATATTCCCTCGAAAGGTAATATTCGTTGGGGCAGTGAGATGAGCATAAATTGCAATTCCGGAGTGACTAGGTTGCACTTTTTGTTCATTGGAATCGATGACAATACAGTTTTCGATCAATTCATGGTGAGAATTGTAAATCGATATCCCGGCATTAGGTTGTCCAACATAGGTACCGCTATCCCATCGGGCGACAACGCGGCGGAATGTGTTGTAATGTCCTTGAAAGTCCATCAAGCAATACCTGCCACGGCCAAACACCCAGACATCTTCAAAAAGGCAATAGGAAGAACCGCTGATTTTGACGGGTAGATTGTGCATATATGTGCCTGCTTGCCAGAAACCACTACGGCGAACAGTAATATAGCTGCAATTTTCAATAACCATCACATCATTCAAATAAGAAGTTCCAGTATTTGCATTTTTCACCCTGATCCCATCAAGTTCAACATACGATTTCCCGCTGATGCGAATGGGGTTAATACTGCCTTGCCCGTCAATTGTCACCTTATGGGGATTTTGTGCCAGGATTCGCGTCGGGTTTGAGGGGTCAGTCCCTGAAGGCATATTGTTCAATTGCTGGTTGTATGTCCCATCCATGATATAGAGTGTATCACCGCTTGTCATTTTCGAAAAAGCATAAGCAAATGTCGCCCACGGCTTCCCTTGGCTACCATCGCCGGAATCGCTACCTCCATTGACAGTGGGACTGATATAATAAATAGCGGCATAGGCGCTCTCAACATTAAAAATCAGAAATAGCCCGAGTATTAATTTTGTAATGGTTTTAAATCTCATAGTTATCCTCCATTCCCATTCGTCCAGTACTGCGAATAAATAAAATTATTTAGATTAAAGCGGACTTGGGTGTTTTGTGTATGTCAGCTAATCAGGCAAAGAATTACTGTATTGTAATGATAGTGACCTAGTACATAGTATATGTTAAAGTTTCGGATAAAGTCGTTTTAGTTTTATTCGCGCATCATCTGTTCTAAACTGCCAATCAACCTTAGTCTGGCGGTTATTTCTGTCGGTGTTCCATGCCGCCACTTCAGCTCGCATCTTCTCGATACAATCAATTCGCCCTGCAAGGCATTGCCGCTTCAATACACTGAGTTCAATCTCTGCTATGTTCAGCCAACTCCCATGTTTCGGGGTGTAGTGTATTTCAAGACGTTCCGCCAAGCTCCTGGCTTCTTCAGGTGGAAACGCCGCATATAGCGAGGCCGTGTCGTGTGTATTGAGGTTATCCATGACCAAAACTACTTTCTTGGCATCTGCATAACGCTCTTCAAGCATCTCTTTGATGAAATGAGCCCAGTCAATCCGTGTCCGCTGTTCGGTAATTTTTACCTTGCGCTTTCCCCCAAGCGGTTCTACCTCAAGCAATATGCTTGCGACCCCATTGCGAACATATTCATCATCCATCAGAACAGGATGGCCAGGGGCTGCCGGAATAGGCTCATGCACCTCCCCGATCAACTGTACACTCGATTCATCCATGCACACGACCGGGAATTCTTGGCTATACGGACGCGCATAAACTTCGAGTATATCTTCCATCGCCGCTACAAAACTGGCGTTTTCATCCGGCGGTATCTTCCAGTATTTGCTTTGGTGAGGCTTAAGTTCATTTTTTTTAAAGTGTTACATACCGTCATCGGAGAAACACTCGGTACCATCTTCAGCTCGACCATTTTCTCAGCCAACAGACGTACTGTCCATCGTTTTTTGCCTGCTGGGGCATCCGAACATGCCAAGGCCAAAAGATGTGCTTCAAATTCGCCTCCGAATTGAATTTCGCGCGGAGGGGTCTCTCGCTCCTTACGTTCAATGGCGGCAGAAAGGCCTTCTTCTACAAATCGTTTTTTTAAGTGTTCTAAACTTCGAGTCGTTGTCCCTAAAGCTTCTGCGACTTGAGCGACAACCCACTTCGGTCCATGTTCCCCCGCATCAAGCAGAAGTAATGCTCGAGCATATAATACGGTGCGGGCTGCCCTTCTCCCCTTGGTTGAGATCGCCTCCAAGTCTTCCCTTTCCTCTTTTGCTAATGTCACTCTGTATCGTGGCGCCATGTCGTCGTCCTCCTTGTATTTTGAAGACGACTATAACAAATATCACACAAAAATACGAATGTTTAAATTTTACATTGTACTAGTGTCTCGTTAACCATCAAGTGTCTGATAAAGGCGTGACAATTTTATCCGAGCAACCGTTGTAAAGGGTGTTGTAAAAAAAATGTGTTTTTCATAATAAAATCAACAAATTAGTTCATAAATGTTTTATGGCAAATCTTTGAATTTATTAAGAAAAATGAGACACTTTGCAATACCATTTTGTAGTAAACTGTCATATTACCTTAGCATTTTTATTGTTTTCTCCTCAATATGAGCCTACTGAGAATTTCTCTTTCAGCCTTGATGATTGTCCCGATGTGTTTCTTCATAGGCAAGCCTCCTCGGTTGATTATGAAGAAATTGTACATCTTTTTTTTGCAGTATTTCAAGGTTAACATGACACTAGCAGCAAGTACCATCATCGTTGTCAAAAACTTTATTAATAAGGCCTGTCGGCATTATCCGGATTAATCATTCAATCAATAAGTTGAAGTTTTGCACCGTGGAGATGGCAGGCGAGGTTTCGCTTGCTGAAGTAAGCTCTCTTTGTGCTGTTACCGCTGCAATAATAAAATAAACTGGGGTGCTGGCGATGCTAACATTGGCGCAGGTTAAAGAGGTGACAGTGGGATCGTTGGTCTCGCAAGCCAGCATTTTTGAAGACATATCGCTCCAGTACGAATAATACACCTTGTAACCGGTGACGTTGGTCGTGTCCGCAATGGCCCAATCTATGGTGACTGATTTTGTGGCGCTGGAGGCAATTGTTGGGGCAACGATGGCAAGAAGAAGTTGTGTAACAAGCAGGGGAGCAAAAAATATACTTTTCATGGTTTATGCCTGACGAGTGAAGGAGGTTAAAATTTGTTCGTTCGTTTGTTGGTTGTTGTCTTAAATTACTTTGGAAGTAATGCGAAAAGTATGCCGTGTCGCAAATGGAGGGTTGCGTATTTCTATAACTAGGTAGATTTATTTAGGAGTGATTGTTCAATATTGTTTCAGTAAATACATTTGGAATATGATGATAACTTAAAAATTTTTAAGCAGTCTTAACATTTGTTTGCTTAAGGCCGGTTAGAGGTATGAATGGTGATTAGATTTGCATATAACAGATTGGCGATAGGATCTTCAATCGATTTTGCGGGGTGACTGAAGATACCAAAGAGGGGGAGATTGATGTCAATAATATCCGCCGGCACAAAATAATCGGAATGGGGCAGCAGCATCGGGCCGGAATCAATTTCATCGGTAAAAAGTTTGAAATTGTCTTGGACGGCAAACAGCATTTTCCCCTTGGTTGGTGGGGCGTGTTCCCGCTCGCGGAGGGAGAAGGGTTCCGGTTCATTTTCCAGCCAATAGGCCTTGGCGGTTTGAGGCAGGGTGAGAAGTAGCAGGATGAGGACGAGCTTTTGTAGCATTAATAAGGGATTCCGGCTCACCGCCAGCTCAGCCCGCAGGAACAATGAACCTTGCAAGTCTCGCGTCGCAGGAGCGGGCCATGCCCGTGACCCTTGGCATTTCGGAAACATCGTTATCGCGGGCATGGCCCGCTCCTACGGCAGGAATGACAGGTTACGGCCAACAGTTGGATAAGTTCGCATCCGAAGACAATCACTTTGATCACTTCCGGCTCTTCGCTCAGAGTTATAGCCAGTTCTTTTTTTAAATTCTCTTTATCCTGAGATGTTAATGGCATGGGTGACCTGGTTCGTTTGGATTATCATTTGTTAAGGGCTGTTCACCTGGAACATAAGGTATCTGGGCGGACAAAACAAGTATTTTGCTGCGCAGAGGGGGCGGCAGTACGGAATAGGGGCGGGCTCTTCAAACAAGGAGCTGATCAGAAACGGAGGGTGCTGATACTGTCCCATCGTCAGAAAGAGTGAGGCATATTCTTCTTCACTCCCTGTGCGGAGCATTGAATTTATGCGACGGGCCTTCTGCCAGTAATGGGGGGCGAGCTGCAGCTGGGCATAGGTCAGCGTAGAATCGGATTGGGGGATAATGGGAATGCCCAGTCCCGCTTCATCCCACTCCTGCAGCGGATCGTGAAAGTGATTCAGAAACCAGGGGATGTTATCCTCATCCTTTCCTGCTTTGTTTTCAGCATGGGCAGTCAGACCATGATGTATTGGTCTTCCGGAATGGAGTAATTTGGGTCGAACCGCGGTTTTGTTTTCTTGTGACGGGGGAAGGCCCTATAGCCTGGTTTGAAGATGGGGATGGAGCAGCTTTTTTCATGTTGGAAAGTCTTTTGTCTGTCTTGCTGTGCAGGCAGGCCGTAGGAGCGGGCCATGCCCGCGACTTCCGTGGCATTGCGGCGATCTCTATCGCGGGCAAGGCCCGCTCCTTCTATGAGCCGACTACTGTCAAGCACTATTTCGTTTCGCCTCTGGATTATTTAAACCGTCGGGTTGAGGAGCGCAGAG
>JALNXE010000036.1 GCA_023230525.1 Desulfobulbaceae bacterium | reverse complement strand
TCGAAATAACGATATTTTTGTGACATAGTTGCTGCTCTGATCTCCGTCATGGGAATTCAGGAGACAGGAGACAGAATTTAGAATGGTTGATTTTATTACGTTTTATTCTGGCTCCTGATTTCTCTGGAAACAAGCGGGGACCATGAGGATATCAATTTAATTTCAACATGTTACCACAACTCAGAAAGTTGAATAAGATGCAGAGAGCCCTTTCATGCACGATGTCAGCCATTAAAGAAAATTTAGAGCAGATACGGAATCGGATTGAGCGCGCCGCCTTGCGGGCGGGCCGGGACCCGCAATCGGTGCGGCTGGTGGCGGTGAGCAAAAAAATCGCCCCCCCGCTCATCGAGGAGGCCATGGCCTGGGGCCAAACCCTTTTCGGTGAAAACTACATGCAGGAGGCCAAGGAGAAAATCAGCCGGCTGCCGGCCGCGGCCCGGTGGCATTTCATCGGCCACATCCAGTCCAAAAAAGCCAAGGACGCGGCAACGCTCTTTGATCTGGTGCACACGGTTGACCGCTTGAAACTCGCCAGAGAATTGGACAAGCACGCCGGCCTGGCAGGCCGGATATTACCAGTTCTTGTCCAGATCAATGTGAGCGGGGAAACCCAGAAGGAAGGGGTGGCCCCGGCAGGGGCGGAAGAGCTGCTGGTTGCCATGGGCGGACTGGCCAATCTCAGGGTACAAGGCCTGATGACCATGCCCCCCTTGCTGGACGACCCGGAGGATGTGCGCCCTTTTTTCCGCACCTTGCGGCAGCTGGCGGAACATTTCGCGGCAAAGGGCTATTTTGCCCGCAGCGACGGCTTTGAGCTGTCCATGGGCATGTCCGGCGACTTTGAGGTCGCCATTGAAGAAGGAGCCACCCTGGTGCGGGTCGGCACGGCGCTTTTCGGCCCCAGGTTGTGAGCAGAGCGGTTTGCGAACAGATGACGAGGGCGGTTCGCGAACCGCCCCTACTTCTTCTTACTCCTCACTCCTCACTCCTCCCTGCCAATCGCCTCGATCAGCCTGACGATCTCCCCATCTTCAGGAAAACGGCCGGCGGCCGCCTTGGAAAAAATCTTTCTTGCGTCGATCACCACCTCGAACACCCCGCCTGCACCGGCGATCAGTTCCACCTGGGCCGCGAATCTTTTCACCAATTCCTCTTCCAGCCTGGAAGCACGTGGCCTATAGTTTCATTTGTTGCAATAGGTAATGGAAATCTTCATCCTTCCTCCTTTTTCTTCTTTTTACGATTCTCTATTTGCCGGTACTATGAAACTGTGATATTATTTTTGTTAATTGTGCCTTTCTGTTTGAAATTACTGTTTTTTTTAAAATAAAACCATTTTATTGCAAAAAAATGGATAAATTAAAAATTAAATAATATAAACAAGTTATACAGAGAAAATGCGGCTCCATCTTCCTCGTCTTTTCCTCCGGGGAAGTTTATGGACATCGTGCAACACCTGTGCATTATAATAAAACCGTTACAGGTCTCCGTAAACGGGCCGGGGCAATTCAGTAAGCCGTTGTGAAAAAATAACAGCGTCATTTTTGAAAACCAAAACGGCCTGAGGAGCCGGAAAGCAACGGTCAACCCGGGCCAAGTTATTTCGTGACGGCTCCTTAAATCAACAGTTATCCACCGCCAGAGGGGAATGCGTTCCGCCTGAACCCGATGAAATCAATTTTTTTCACGATTTTATCCATTATTTTAGCAAATTTCAGGGTGATCATCAATGAAGGCAAAAACCAAAGAGCAACCGGAACAAACAAAAAATAAAATTATCCGCCATGTCTACCGTCTGCCCATCGAAGAAGAGGACAAGGTTGCCATTGCAATTAATGGAACGAACTACGAGGTCATCAATCTGGGGGCAAACGGCGTAGGAATCCTGGTTGATGAAGAAAGCGCCTTTGCCGCCGGCCAGCAGCTTGATGGGATCAAACTGCAGCTTGATACCGATTACCTGCAGCTGCAAGGCAGGATTGTCCATGTTTCGCCAAGAGATTTTCAGCTCATCTGCGGCATTGAATTTATAAAAATGGGCAAGGATAACGAAGGGAAAATGCTCAATTTCCTGCGCCGGCAAAGAGATAATTTTTTTGGCGGCAAATAAGCTCTATCTCCCTGACTAGAGAAGAATTACCTGTTGGAGATCAGGATGGAACATAAAAACAAGGAAAAAAGAGATGTATTGGGAAATCTTTTACAGGATTCCCATCCCACTGGGGCGATACCGGGTCTGGATGAGTTGACCATGCTGATTGAACGGTATTCCCAGCCCCTCCTCAAGCAGGAGAAAGTACCGCCTTCGCCCCGCAGACCTGCCGTCCCGAGCAAGAAAAATAAAAAAGAATCTTTGGTGAAGACAAAGGCCACCCATTACCTGACCAAAGAAGTTTTCAAGGATCTCGGGGCGGCGAACCATTTTTTAAGGGGGTTGCTCCCCACCGGTTCAAAGCTGTTGGCAACGAAATCAAACATTGTCAATTACGCGGTGAAGATGCTGCTGGACGATTTTGAATCCAAGGGAGAAGAGAGCGAACTGGTAAAAAAACTTCTTAAAGATAATCCCAAATAATATCGATAACATGATTAACTTTTGGTTATTTTTTTAAAATTCAGCGAAGTTTATTTTGTTTTTACATTTTGGAGACTCATATGGTTATCATCTGCCCACACTGTCAAAAAGAACACTCCATAGACGAAACCCGCCTGCCGCCTAACGTTACCAAGGTTCGCTGCAAGTTCTGCAAGGAGCAATTTGACATTGTCAGCCCCAAACCGTCTGCCGCTGCAGCGCAGCCTGCCGCAGCAACGGGAAAAAGCACTGAACCGCGGAAAATAGCGGTTACCCTCTCCAAGGGGGGGGTGGGCAAAACCACGACAGCGGTCAATCTCGCCGCAGGCCTTGCCCTGGCAGGCTTCAAAGTCCTGCTGGTTGACACGGACACCCAGGGCCAGTCAAGCTTCATGCTCGGGGTCAAACCCAAGGCCGGACTCACCGAATTTGTCAATAACGAGCTTGCACTGGATGAAATCATGATCCAGGCCCGGGATCGCCTGTGGCTGCTTGCCGGCGGGAGATCACTGGCAGGGTTGAAAAGGGTGATCGACCGCAAGGATTTCGGCGGAGAAATGACCCTGCGGGAAAAGTTAAGCACCATTGACAGCAAGTTTGATTATATCGTGGTTGACACCTCCCCCGGCTGGGATCCTCTGATCGTCAACGTGCTTTTTTACGTCAAGGAGGTGCTCACTCCGGTATCCCTGGAGGTAATGACCCTGCAGGGGCTGGTGGAATTTCTCAAAAGCATGTCATCCATCCAGAAGTACAATAAGGACGTGGCCCTCAAGTATATTCTCCCCACCTTCCATGATCAGCGGGTGAAGAAATCAAACAGTATCTTAAGCAAGCTTGAAGACCTGTATGGCAACCATGTCTGCACCCCGATCCGCTACAATGTGCGGCTCTCCGAAGCCCCGGCCTATGGCCAGACGATCTACGAGTTTGCTCCCGGCTCCCCCGGCGCCCAGGACTACCGGGAGCTGATCAGGAAGGTCGCCAATAACCCGAAACTGTTCACCTGATCCGCCCATGACCACAGCACATGACGATAAAATAATCATTGCCAATGAGGCGTCCGAGGCCCTGGGCCGCCGGATCGCCCAATATATGGATGTTCCCTTCACCCGGGTTCTGAAGAAATTCTTCACCGATGGCGAAATCTACCATGCCTTTCCCGAGGATATCGCGGGCCGGGATGTGATCATCGTCGGCGCCACCCATAACGACCAGTCCCACCTGGAACTGCTCGATCTGATCGACGGCTGTCATTATTACCGGGCCAGGACGGTCAATGTCGTCATTCCCTACCTCGGCTACTCCACCATGGAGCAGGCCAAGCCCGATGCCAATGAAATCCCCAAAGGCATTACCCGGACCAGACAGATCTTCCGGGCCAGACCCGATTTTGTCGCCTTTATCGATCTCCATTCCGAGGCGGTGCTCCATGCCCACCATGGCGATGTGCAGACCCTGCATATCAATACCCACAACCTGATCGTCCAAAAGATCAGGGAACTGCAGCTCAGCAACTTCGTGCTGGTCTCCCCCGATTACGGACGCAGCAAATGGGTGGCCCGTCTTGCCGGCCAGCTCAATGCGCCACATACCGCGGCGGACAAAGACCGCTATGCCATGGATAAAACCATGGTGCACCAGGTGGCCAGCGTGGTGAAGGATAAGCTCGTCATCATCTGCGATGACATGATCCGCACCGGGGGCTCTATTATTCAGACCGCCCAGCGCTGCCGGGAAGCCGGCGCCCGGGATGTCATATTGTTTGCCACCCATCTGGTCCTGGCCGGGCAGTCCAGGCAGAAGTTCAAAGAAAACGGTATAGCTAAAATAATCGGCGCTGACACCTATCCCGGGGTGGAAAGCGATGAACTGCTGGATGTTTTTTCCGTGGCGCCGCTGGTGGCCAGTAACCTGAAACGCCATCTGGGCGCCGCGCATTGATAACGTTTCTGGATAATCGGGTGCGTCTTATCCGTCATCATGCATCTGAAGCAGTTGCTTCAGCTCAATCCCCTTCCGGGGGCAAATGGCGATTGGCTGCAGACCGAAATTGACTATGGGAATGGAACGACGCATATTTCAACGATTTCCGCTGGCGCTGAACGGCTCACTCTTTCTCTGTCGGGCAAAAAGCGGCGAGAGACTGAGCAGGCCGGTCAACTGCCAGGTTGTTGACTTATCCAAAAGAGGTGCGGGCCTCATCCTCTGGCAGATCATCGTCGACAACCTTCACCTTTTTTTCGGCCCCCTGGAGTCAGATCAACTCATTCTCCATCTCACCATAGACCAGCAGGTGACGGAGGACCCGCCCCTCACCCTTGCCATTCGGCCCTTATGGTTTAATCGTATCCTGCTTGAGGAACAACAGCCCTTTAAAATGGGGGTCGAGTTCTGGAAAAAAATCGGGGAAGACGAGTTCCGTCGCTTGAAAAAGCCGGCCCGCCGCTGATTGACGGGAACCGCAACATCCTATACAACCAGATCGATTTCCTGGACCGCGGCAGCAGCGCCGTTTTCCAGCAGGGCCAGGGATGTCTGCCTGAGCTGTCCCAGCTGGTTGTTGGCACTGTCTGCCAACTTGAACTGCGTGTCAACCGGGGATAACAGCAGGGCCCCGATGCGCATGTCAACAGCGGAAACAAGCTGCTGCTGGCCGGCCTGATCCGCCATCCACACCTTGAGTTTGGCAAAAATCGGATCATTTTCATCCAGCCAGCCGTTACCATCGGCATCAAATGCGGCAAGCTCAAAAAAACCGTGGCCACTGGCCGGACCAAAAAGCTCGGCACCGCTGTTCACTTTCCCGTCATCATTGCGGTCAAGGACCAGAAAACCGCTGCCGGGCGCGACAAAGGCAATCTCCTCCTCCCGGGCGTCTCCGTCCAGATCAAAGCTGAGCGTCATGTCCCCGAGCCTTGCTCCTTGGCCGTCGAAATTAATAACCAGCGGATCAACCAGGCGGGCGTCGCCTGCCTGCAGATGCACCGTGGTTTCCGTCTGAAACTCACGCTGCATCTGCAGCTCATAGGCCAGATCAAGCTGTCTGCCGTCCGCGGTGATAACCTGGCCCTGGGCGGAGAAACTGACACTCTCCTGTTCGCTGTACGTATGGGAATAGTCATATTCCATGCCCCAGCCCAGACGCTGGGCAGGCGCCTCTGCTGCGCTTGCCGGCTGGCTGTCGGCCGGGGCAAGATCGCCGGGCACCTCTGCGGTGGACCCGGCCTGAAAGCTGGCAATACGTATCCTGCGGCCGGTGAGCAGCTCCAGGGTGAGCCGCATGGCCCGAAGCTCCGGGTCCTCAGCCAGCTCGTCACTATTCGGGGATGCACCCGTGGCCTCCCCTGCGGGCCGGGAAGGACAAGGCGGAGTGAGGTTGCGCCATTGGCTGGAAAGGGTCACCCTATCCGTCTCTGCCGGCGGCACATTTTCATCCTGCCAGAAGGTCAGGGAGCTTTCGGTCACCTCCTGCTGATAAGAGGCATGAGCTGCGGTCAGGTTGAGGCTGGATGCGGCAATCTTCATTCTTTTCCTTCCGTTATCCCCCTGCCTGGGGAAAAATAATTGCGATCAGGGGGCGGACCAGGCCGGCGCCAGGTTATTTGCCAGACAACTTCTCACCCCGTATACCCCACGTATCGGAGCAAGCAAAACAAGAAATGAATATTTTTCCGGCCTTGTCCCCTGCGCGGGCCTCACTCCTTTTTCCATACCTTGTTGCCGGCCAAATCGCCGGCAACAGCCCTTTTGGCCGGAGCATGATTTATGCTCCGGCAGTGGAATAGAAATCCTTTGCCGGAGCCATGTTTTCGTCATGCGCCTCAGGGACAGACATTGCCTGCCGGCCTGGTGAAATTGGCAATCAGCAGCCGGGCATCGGCAATGGTCAGCAGGCCGTCGTCATTGAGGTCATAGGCAAGCCGCTCCAGTTCGGTCAACTGCGCATCGCGCAGGGCCGCCATCAGCGCGGTCAGATCGAGGCGGTCCACGCAGCCGCTGTTGTCGATATCCGGCGTATGGCGGTCCACATCGGTCAGGCTAGCCATGAATTTGACCAAGGCCATGCCTTCCATCTGGGTAAGCCCCAGATCGCCCATGTCAGCGGTGTTGACATTTTCCGGCACCTCAGGGGCCGGAAAAGGGGGCTGCATGGTGCACTGCGGCTCAAAAGGCACATCACGGCAGTTGTAGAAATGGACGATCTGCATCAGGTTTTTAAAAAAGCCGTTATGGCCGTAGGACTTGACAAAATCGGGGGAGGGGCGCTTGTCCACATTCCTGAGGGTCGCGGTCCGGTGCTTGCCGTCATTTTCCGGGGCATAGGCCGTGTAATCCCGCAGCCGGCCCATGGCGTCCAGGGCATCGGCCGTGGTGGCCAGAAATCCGCCCAGGCCCTGATCAACCCACTCCGGGCCGGCGGGGTTCCACTCCAGGGGCATGGTATAATAGGGATTATCCGGATTGGCCGGGATGCCCAGATTATGATACATGAAGTCGGTAAAGAGCGGATACCCGCTGCCGTGTCTGGGTTCAAGCAGGTGGCAGACCGAACATTTCCCCTTGGTGTTGAAGACCACCAGCCCCATCAGTTCCGTGTCGTTCAGTCCGTAGTTTTTGAACTTGGCCGAATTCATCATATTAATCGCGGCCACCGCTGGAATCTGGACGCCTTTCATTCTGGCCCGCTGCAGCTGCCGCCAGAAGGAATCAAACTTGGAGCTGAAGGGATTCACTTCGGCTGAGCGTTCGTAGGCGGCGATCGAACTGGCAATGCGCTCATACGCCGCCTCCGCATTCTCCCCGCACGCCAGGGAATCCTCGCCCCACACCTCTTCGAAAAGGTCCGCATAGGCCGACTCGCTGACCTTGAGACAGACGCTCATGGCATCCGGGTTATTCATCTCCAGGGGGTTTAAAAACGGACCCATGGCCTGTTCCGCCAAGGGGTCGCCCAGGGTCCAGCCGGTGGCCCGGCCGTCCCAGAACAGCCCGCCGCCGAAACCGTTGCCGCAGGCTTGTGGGCCTCCGCTGCCACCCATGCCTCCGCCGCCACCCATGCCTCCGCCGCCACCCATACCTCCACCTAGCATCTCGCCACACATATGGAGTTGGGGGTTAAATCCCGCATAGGCCGCCGAGGGCGGCTTGCGATTGCCGAAACGGCCGGTGACCGCACCCTCGACCACCGCTCCGGCGGCGTTGATCGCCGCATCAGGTCCGGTCCAGCCGACTTGGGGATCATGACAGTCCGCGCAGGACTGGCCCGGCGGATTGGAGAGATCCGCATCGAAAAAAAGCATCCTGCCGAGGGATTCGACCGGGGAAAGCTCCCCTGCCGCCGCCGCTGCCCCGTTGGCAAGCAGCAGACAGCAGGCATATGCGCACATCTTTTTTACACTCATTTTTTCCATCTCCTTGAGTTTGCGGTTAATGATCCGGCTTTATGCCGGATGCAGGCATTGTTTACCGGCTGATCTGAAAGGTTGCAGCAGCCATGCTGGTTGACTTGGCGGTTGAGGCCTGATACATGTCGGCTAAGGCAGCCGTTTCAGGGGTTACATCGCTGTCCATATCCGCCAGAAAGGCAAAGGAGAGCGGCTGATACACCAGTTCGGCCATGACCGTATAGCGAGAACTCTTCATGCCGGACAGCCGGAAGCTGAGCGTATCGCCGCCGCCGTCAAAATCGGCGTCCGTCCCGGCGGCACCGGCCACCTTTATGTCCGCTGATGCCGCCCCCTTGTCGAAACCGGAGGGCAGCAGACGGTTATCCTTCAGCATGTCGGCGGCGCTGAGCAGGGTACAGGTGACCTCGCCCAGGCTGTTGCCCATGATCGCCTCATAGGCCTGCACCTGGTCCGGGGAGGTGATCAGCCTGTAATGCGACTCAAAGGTGGCGGGGTTTATATCACTGTCCAGTCCGGTCACGCTGCCGTCCGCATTGATGCGGCCCGATTCGAACACGACCCTGCCCCGGGCGTCGCTCACCTTGACATGGAGAATCATGCGGCGCAGGGGGATGCCGGTGGGCAGTTTGTGGCCGGTAAGATTCTTCACCCGCAGATCAAAGGCCAGGACATTATCGGCCAGACTGCTGCTCAGCGGGGCAACCGCGGCAGCCGAGCGGAGCATCTGCTCAGTTTCCTGGATGGTGACGGGAATATTGGCCCCGGTGGCTGCGAGCTCCGCCCCATTGTTGAGCAGCAGGTCCAGCAGCAGGGTGTTGCCGCCGACCAGCTTGTGGGTGGCAAAATCATCACGCAGGGTATTCAGCCACATGGGGCGGGTGGCCATGATCACCCCGTTGGTGCGGGGCATATGGCAGTCCTGGCAGCTCTGCTGGGCCGGATAATCGCTGGCCAGCCATTCGCTGTAGGTCATCTGCTCGGGGAATTCCCTATCCGGCGTGCTGATAACGTTACCGGCCTCATCAACATAAGGGGTGCGCAGATTATGACAGGTGCCGCACACGGCTGATTTCTTGATATGGGGGCTGTAGGCAATGGTGTAGCTGACCATGTTCAGCATCGGCATGGCAAAAACATTGTCATAGGGACCGTAAATCCGCCGGTCCTGCGGATTGGGGTAGGTGTCGATGGTGTAATGGCCTGAAAAAGATGGCTCGGTGCCGAGTTCGCTGTCGGCGATCTGATGGCACAGGGTGCAGCTGACCCCGTCCATGGCCGCGTCATAATAGGCATCCGTCGGGGTAAGCATGCCGCCGAGCAGATCAATCTCCTGATTATGATAAACGGCCTCGGTGTTGGCCATGGGAGCATGGCAGCGGCTGCATTCGTCGTTGATAACGGCGGCCAGGTCCGGATTCCTGGCCAGTTCGCTGCTCACTTTGGCCCGCCAGAGCGGATCCCGGGAGGCATGGGCCATAACCGTGGATGACCAGTCGGTTTCAATGGAAACGTCTGCGCCGTTTTCATCGGTCAGCCCGTTATGGCACATGCTGCAATTGCCGGAGCCGGAAAAATGGAGGGTGGTAAACTGGGTGTCATAGGATGCCGAAACCATGCCCCCACCTCCGCCGCCCGGGCCAGGGCCAAACCCGCCTCCCATGCCCATCCCGCCCGGGCCGCCCATCCCGCCGGAACCGTTGCCGGCTGAGACAAACAGCAAGGTACAGCCAAACGCTAATGCCAGATAATTTTTCCTTCTTCTCATGACTTGTTCCTCCTCATTTCAACATTTTCCGCTGATCTGACCGCTGAAAAAACAGCCGCCCCTCTGCCCAGGACGACCCCGGACACATTCTCCTTTTTATTGTTAGAGAACCAAAAGGTGTGCCAGCAGAAATAATTCATTTTTTGCCTAAGTATTACGCCGAACAGGACAGTGCGACGGCTAGATGGGGCACAATGAATCCTGTCCGGCAGGACAAAATTTGGGAAGGAATCCCCCTGGGATGCCCGGCGGATTAGGACCCCTTGCCTCGCCGCTTGGCAGGAAAGTTGAGTGCCGCGGCAACGGGTCCGCGGCCGGTGGAGAGAATGAACAGGGGCTGATCAACGAAAAATGACGGTGGGGGGAATGGTTCCGGGCGGGTCAGGCGGCAGGGCACTGACCCGATTGTCGGCATGGGTGGCGAAGGTTTCACTTATTGTCCGGCGGCACGATTTCCAGAAGGTCCAGGTCAAAGATAACCGGCCGGTTCGCCATGGGACCCTGCTCGCCGAAGGCAAGCGGTCCGGGCAGAAAGAGCTGCCAGTGGCTGCCGGCTTCCATGAGCAGCAGCCCCTCCCGCAGACCGGGAAGGACACTGTCGAGCCGGAAGGTTGCCGGCTTGCCGTTCTTATAGGAGCTGTCAAACTCGGTGCCGTCGATAAACGTGGCCCGGTAGTTGACCCTGACCGCCTCCCCGGCCTGGGGCCTGCTGCCGGAACCGGACTTGATGACCTTGTACTGCAGGCCGCTGGGCAGGGTGACCACCCCTTCCTTTTTGGCGTTTGCCGCAAAAAAGGCCTGCCCTTCCTGCAGATAACGTTCCCGGGCCTGCTGCCGCGCCTCCTCCTGGCCGGCGACCACGCGTTTTTTGAGCTCGACCAGGATCTGACGCATCTCATCCTGGGTCAACAGCGGCTCTCCCCCGGCCATGGCATCCTCAACACCCTTGACCATGGCGGCGGCATTGAGCTCAACCTTCTGGCGCTTGAAGTCGCCGCCCACCTGATAACCGACACTGTAGCTGATCCTGTCTTTTTCGTTCTGCAGCTCAAGGGCCGCCAGCGGCGTGCAGGTGAAAGCAAGAACAAGCAGACAGCACAACACGCTTCGTATGGGATAAAACATCATAAATTTCCTCATCTTTCCGTTTATTTTTTTCAGTCCAGGGCACACGGAGATCGCAGTAGGGGCGGTTCGCGAACCGCCCCTACCCCTCGGCCTTGTCCGGCGGTAATCCGGCTGCCGACCGCCAAACAGTGCCGGGTATCAAACCAGGTTCTGCCGTTTCCGTACCTGACTGCCGAGCAGGCCGAGCAGGCCGGCGCCGAGCAGCCAGACGGCGCCGGGCAGCGGCACCGGGTCAACCGCGACAAAGGAGTCGCCATAGATGACCGGGTTCAGTGATACGCCGAAGGCATCGTTTAACGACACATTGAACAGGTTTACCTCACCGAATCCGCTGTTAAGGCCGGTGAAGGTCAGACTGGCCAGGGTGAAGGGCATATTCGGCTGCAGCATATCGAGTTCCATGTCCGGCAGCAGGGAAAAAGCGCCGGCCAGGACGATTTGCTGCGGCAGGGCCACGGAATAGTTTATCACCTGGCCCGTTGTCGCATCGCCCAGATAGGGGCTGAAAGCAATGGAGTCAAAGGCCAGAAAATCCGGAAAGAATAAACCAAAGCCGAAGGAGCCGACATTGGCCGCCCCCAGGTCCGATACCACCAGATCAAAGGTAACCGTGTTGCCCACCAGGGTTTCGGCAAGAATCGGGTTCAGTTCAAGGACCGGGGTTGGGATGACTGTCGGGTCCGGCGGCATGGTCATGGCGGCCTGGGCTCGATCCCCCAGGGCAATAAACGAAATGAGCAGCAGCAGGAGAGTAATTTTCTTCATGATTTTTTCCTCAATAATGATTTTGGTTTCAAAGGGCGATTCGCGAAACGCCCCTGCAGAAATTAGTTTTCGATCAATTTGCCGTCCCGGCAACCTGCGGCAGGTTGCCGGGACATGGTTTTTATCAGGGACGTCAACGGCAGAGCCTGCCGAAGCGCTGCGTGAAGTTGGCAACCAGGTAGCGGGAGTCAACAATATTGACCAGACCGTCGTTATTGAGGTCATAGGCCAGTTTGATGATGTTTTCCATCTTCCGGTCGCGCAACACTGTCATCAGCGCATTCAAGTCACTGCGGTCCACGCAGCCGTTGTTGTTGATGTCAGGGGTGTGGCGGACCACATAGGGCCGCATCATTTCATTGTCTTCATGTTCGATAATGTGGCAGTGCCAGACGTAGAGCCCCGCCTGGTCAAAGGTCGCCTTGATTCTGGTCACCTCGCCCGGATAGGCGATGACAGTATCCTTGTAGCCGGCTTCCGTGGCCAGGGCCGGCACCGCGGCCATAGCGGGATCGGCCACCGGCATCGGCATCATGGCCATGGGTTCAGCCGGGTCCGGCATCATGACCAGCGGCTGCCGGTCAATGACCTCAAAGCGGACCAGATGCAGATGGATGGGATGGGCGTCCATGGTCAGATTAAAGATTTCCCAGGTTTCCGTATCCCCCATCAGCGGAGTTTCGCTGACCTTTTCCATCCACATCATGGGCATGGTCATGCCGGCCATGACCGTGCCGAGAAAGGCCGCCTTGGGACCGAACGGTACGGCCCCCGCCGTTACGCAGGGAGGCATGTCGCCCGGCACCGCGGTGACCGCACCGGTGATGGCATCAACCGTGACGCAGACCAGGGCGGATTCCGCTTCGTTCAAGGATAATTGGCGGACCTTGGCCGCCGCGGCCTGGGCTCCTTCCGCGGGCAGCAGCAGATTCTCCGGGGCGGTGGCGGTCGCGTCGGCAGGCTGGCTCAGGGCCGAGTTAACCACAAACTCCATGACCTGGCCGGTGGTGGCCGGATCGGCAACCGCAGCCGGATCCAGGGGGAAGCCGCCGAACGGAGCGTCAGGGCCGGTGTTGACCAGGCGGATGCGGGTGCCGTCCGGCAGACTGCTGAAGTCGACAATGACGTCGGCCCGCTCGGCCGGCCCCATCAACAGGGCCTGGTCAGGATGCGGGGCATTGGCAGCGGCAACCCACTGGTTGCCGCGATAAACCGTCTGGGAGCCGGTCTGGATCCTGACCACCTCGGCCAGAAAACCCTGGTCCCCGCCGAGCTGGTTGAACGGCATCTCCAGACCGGTGGTCTGATTGACCAGGGCCAGGTTCAGGAACCGGGAGCTGCAGCCGTTCAGCAGCCGGAAACGGTATTTGGCCGGGGCCACTGTCAGCTCCGGCCAGACCGCGCCGTTGACCACCATGGTGTTGAAAAAGGCCTCGGGGTTCCAGATGGGGGCGATGTCGGAAGCAGGGTCTGGAATAAAGGGAATCTGCAGATCCGGCGGGGTAAGCCCTTCAAAGAAGGAACGGTGATTGGGATAGAACAGAGAGCCGTCCATATTAAAGGAACGGTCCTGGATGGCCAGGGGAATCTCCCGGATGGTGCTGCGGTAAGCGGCGTCGAAATTGGGATCGCCCGCGCCGTTCACCGGGGCAGGCCCCGGCAGCTGCGCGGCCACGCCGGTGGAGGCGTCCAAGACATTGGCGTCACCATTGACGCCGCCGCGGATAAGCCAGAAGCCCGCCGGGCCGGCATAGACGTTCAATCGGGTCAGGCCCATGGTATGGTCATGATACCAGATGGTGGCGGCCGGCTGGTTGTTCTCATAGGCGTAATAGGCGGAGCCGGGCACGGTGTTGGTCCGGTCATACTGGTCATAGAGGGTGCCCTGGGTAGCGTAACCGGCCGGGATATTCACGGCGTCCGGCAGCCACCAGGCCTCCGGGTAGCCGTCGCTCCGGGAATTGACATGGGCGCCGTGGACATGAGTGACGATGGGTACCGGCCCGGTATAGGGCAAGGCGCTCATGCCGGAGCAGTCGGTGTGCATGGTGCCGTCCATGCACTCCATGGGCGGATTGGCCCAGTGCAGGGTCTGGTCCACGGCAAAGAGATGGGGCAGGAAATTGCCGTTTGCGTCCACCAGATCGTTGATCCATCTGACCCTGGCGGGAAGCATGGAAGTGGCCTCCACGGTAAAGGCCGGGTAATTAAAGGAGGAATTGGGGGCCGGCGCCACTCCGGCGGCCCCGCCGAGGGCGGAGGAATCGGGCGGCCCGTCCTCGGCCCGCCCATATCCCCAGACCGTGGTGGCAGGCAGATTATAGAGTCCGGCCGGGTCCCAGATGCCGCCGGGCAGGATCTGCTGCTGAAACTGCCGGACCGCGATATTGTAATCCGCGGCAGGGACGCCGGGCTGCACCGTGCTTTTTGGCATCTCCGGCGGAATGACCAGCGGGATGACATACTTGGGAATGGTGAGCGGGTCCAGGGTGCCCCCCGGCAGGGCCGCGCCGGCAAGACCTGCGCTGCCCGCCTGGGTTAGCAGGGTCAGGCCCACTCCGAACAGTATTCGCCGCATTTTTTTCTTGTTGCCTGTCATGATTTCTTCTCCTTTTCTTCATTTGTCTTTTCCCCGGTCCTGCGGAAAGGAACCGGCATGGGTTGAATGGCCCATCCTGGTTACTTAACCCACCATTTTTACAACCTTTTTCTTTACTTTTTTTCACACTAGCAACACACGTGCCAAATTACATAAAAAAATAGGCTGTCAGGTTTGCGCCCAGCGCTGGCAAGAAAATGAAGAAGATGCGGGACAGGAAGGGGCAAGGAAGAAGAGGAAGAAAAAAAGGGTGCGGCAAAATGTCTCACCTGACCGGACACAATCCGATGGAGCCGGATTTTTTTACCGTTTACGGGAACACCCCCTGTCCGCGGGCAGAAAAACGGCGGGCAGCCGCGAAAAGTTTGGTTTATTTTTTCGCGGCTGTCAGGGGGAAAAAAAACGCAGACGCAGGGCATTGCTGACCACGGAGACGGAACTGAGGGCCATGGCCCCGCCGGCAATCATCGGGTTCAAGGTGGGGCCGCCGAAGATATAGAGCAGGCCGGCAGCCACCGGAATGCCGACGACATTGTAGGCAAAGGCCCAGAAGAGGTTCTGCTTGATGTTGCGCATGGTCGCCCGGCTGAGTTTGAGGGCGGTCAGCACATGCCCGAGGTTGCCCTGCATCAGCACGATGTCCCCGCTTTCAATGGCAACATCAATGCCGGTGCCCATGGCGATGCCCAGGTCGGCCGTGGCCAGGGCCGGGGCGTCGTTGATGCCGTCACCCACCATGGCCACCACCCTGCCCTGCTTTTTGATTTTCTCGATCTCGTCCGCCTTATGCTCGGGAAGGACCTGGGCGATAACCTTGCTGATACCGGCCTGACGGGCAATGGCCCGGGACGTTTTTTCGTGATCGCCGGTGAGCATCACCACCTCAACGCCCAGCTCCCGCAGCCGGCGCACGGTTTCCGCCGCCTCCTCCTTGATCCGGTCGGCAATGGCCAGCAGGGCAACAAACCGGCCGTCCAGGGCGACAAACAGGGCCGTCTTGCCGGCTTCGGCGAGTTCGTCCGCCGCCTGCAGGATGTTGTTGTCCAAGGGGATCCCTGTTTCAGTCAGCAACTCGCTGTTGCCGATCAACACCGGCATCTCATGCTGCCCTTGGCCGCTTTTCTCCCGCACAACCGCGGCAATGCCCCGGCCGGGGATGGCGGTAAAGGAAAGCGGTTCAGCAGGCTGCAGCCCTTTTCCAGCGGCGGCCTGGACAATGGCCTCGGCCAGGGGATGCTCGGAACCGCTCTCCGCCCCGGCGATCAGGGCGAGCAGCGCATCGTCGCTCAAGCCGGAAAAATTCCTGAAATCGGTGAGCTCCGGCTTGCCATAGGTCAGGGTGCCTGTTTTATCAAATACCACGGTCTGTACCTTCTGGGCCATTTCCAGGGCCTCGCCGTTTTTCACCAGCACCCCGAGCTGGGCGCCCCGGCCGGTGCCGACCATGATGGAGGTCGGCGTGGCAAGCCCCATGGCGCAGGGACAGGCGATGACCATCACCGCGATGAAAATGCGCAGGGCAAAGGTGAATTCCGCCTGGCCGATGAAATACCAGGCAAGGCCGGCCACCACGGCCAGGGCCATGACCGCCGGGACAAAGTAGAAACTGATGCGGTCGGCCAGGTTGGCGATGGGCGCCTTGGAGCCCTGGGCATCCTGCACCATTTTAATGATCCGGCTCAACATGGTATCCTGGCCCACCTTGGTGGCCCGCACCTGCAGGCTGCCGTTCTTGTTCAGGGTGCCCCCCACCACCTCATCCCCCGGCCCCTTCTGCACCGGCAGACTCTCGCCGGTGAGCATGGACTGGTCCACACTGGAGCGGCCTTTCTCGATGACGCCGTCAATGGGCAGCCTTTCCCCAGGACGGATGAATAGCAGGTCGCCCGCCAGGATTTCATCCACCAGGATCTCCTCCTGACTGTCACCCCTGATCAATGTGGCCTTATCCGGGGCCAGCTGCATGAGCTGGCTGATGGCGTCGGAGGTGCGGGCCTTTGACCGGGTCTCCAGATATTTGCCCAGGGAAACCAGGGCGATCAGCATGGCCGCACTCTCAAAATAGAGATCATGGGCTCGGGCCACCGCATCAATGCCCAGCCAGATCTCCACCAGATTCCAGGTGGAATAGACAAAGGCGGCGCCGGTGCCCACGGCAATAAGCGAATCCATGTTGGGCGCCCCGCGCAGCAGACTGGGAAAACCGATCAGATAGAAGTTGCGGCCGAACCAGAGCACCGGCACCACCAGCAGAAACTGCAGCAGGGCAAAGTTCAGCGGATGGCTGGCAGGATGCAGAAGGTCAGGCAGGCTGAGGCCCACCATATGGCCCATGGAAACAACCATGACCAGAAAGGCCAGAATGAATGAGGGGATCAGGCGGCCCTTCAGCTCCCGCAGCCGGTCACGGATTTCCTGCTGCTGGCCGGCAAGCAGGTTGGCGGAGGAGGAAACGGCCTCGGCCGTGAAACCGAGGCCTGCGATGGTTTCCCGCAACTGCCTCTGGCTGACCCGGCCCGGATCGATAACGATTTTCGCCACCCCGGTGGCCAGATTCACCGCGCATTGCTGCACTCCGGCCATGGCCCCCACCACCTTTTCAATGCGGCTGGAACAGGAGGCGCAGTGCATGCCCTTGATCGACAGCGTGATCTCCGAGTCCGACCTGGGCGGCACCAGTTCAAAGCCCAGACCCGCTATCCGTTCCGCAATGGTTTCCAGGCTGAGCCTGCCCGCGTCCCAATCCAGATCCATTTTAGCGGTGGCAAGGTTGACCGAGACCCGGTCAACCCCCTCCATGGCCCCCACCACCTTTTCAATGCGGCTGGAACAGGAGGCGCAGTGCATGCCTTTGATATCCGCCTGGAGATGTTCAAGCTGCCTGTTGCTGTTTATAATCGCATTCATACTTATCCCTGCTATGAAGATAATATTTGATAGATCTTCACTTTTTTTGAAAAAAGAATTATTAATATCTTTTAAGATAATAATTAACCACTGAAATAGCTACATGCAACTGTTTAACAAGCCAAATACTTCAGGAGGTAAAGATATGGCAACCATTAAAATCAACGGGATGCGATGCGCCCATTGTTCAGGGGCGGTGACCAAGGCGCTGGAAGGCATTGGCGGCATCAGCAATGTCAAGGTGGACCTGCAGAAGGGAGAGGCGACCTATGCGGAAAGCCGTCCCGTGCCGCTGTCCTCCATCCGGGAGGCTATCAGCAAAATCGGCTTTGAGGTGGCTGATTAGCCCGCTTCAGCAACGCCTGGTAAAAAGACATCAACCCGCTGCCGGACTCCTGCCCGGCAGCGGGTTGAACTTTGTAAAGGGTATTTTGCCCCAGCTGTTACTTTCTCTTTTTCTGCCGCACCGGCAGGACAACAATAAACTCGGCGCCTTTACCGGCTGCTGAACGGGCAGAGATGGTTCCCCCGTGCCGATCAACGATCTTTTTGCAGATGGCAAGCCCGATGCCGGTGCCATTATACTCATCCCGGCCATGCAGACGCTGGAACAGACCGAAAATCTGTTCCTGAAAACAGGCATCAAAGCCGATGCCGTTGTCCTTGACCACAATCTGGCAAAGGGTTCCCCTGCCGATATTCTGCGGAAAAGTCAGGGGGAAAACCTCGATCAAGGGCGGCTCGCCCGGAGTAGAGTATTTCAGGGCGTTTGATACCAGATTCTGGAACAGCTGACGCATCTGCAGGGGGTCCGCCTCCACCGTGCCGAGCCCGTCAGCGATACGCACCCTGGCCTTTTTGATGTCAATCCTCACCTCAAGGTCGGCAATGACCTCACTCACCACGCTGTTCAAATCAACCTGCGCGAACTCCTGGGCCTGGGTGGTCAGCCGGGAATACTGCAGCAGGCCGTCAATGAGGCCCTGCATGCGGCTTGCCGCCTTTTCGATGCGCTGCAGATAGAGACTGCCCTGCTCATCCAGCATGGAGTGGGACTTCCTGGTGATCCGCTCGGCAAAGGCGCGGATCAGGTGAAGGGGCTCCTGCAGGTCATGGGAAACCACGTAGGTGAAATCCTTCAGCTCCCGATTGATCTGTTCCAGCCGGCCGGCGAAATCACTCAGCTCAATTTCGGCCTTTCTTTTCTGGATGAGAAAATTAATCCGGTAATGCAGCAGTTTCCAGTGAATCGGCTCCCGGATATAATCATCCGCCCCGGCGGCAAAGGCCTGGTCAATCAGCTCATCCTCATCGGGACCGAAAAGCATCAGGGCGGCCGGCCGTTTCTGGGAAAAATTTTTCTGCAGCTGTTCGCAGACATTGATGCCGTCACAATCCTGATGCACAGAGAGCAGGATCAGGTCCGGGGCATGGCTGCCTGCGAGCCTCATCGCATCTGCACAGCAATCAGTGTAAATGGTATGATAATTCTGCTGGAGAAAGGATTGCATCTGTCCGCACAGAGAGGATGCGCCGCCGGCAAGCAGAATGACTGCCTTGTCCGGACCTGCGGGCTGCTGAGAGAGATGATTCTGCATGGTTAGTCCTGAAAGAGTTTCCCCAGGCCGCCGATTACCGAACCTTCACCGCGGGATTGCGTTCCCGTCTGCGGGGCTGCCTGATGGATTTTACCGGCCAGGCGGGAAAACGGCAGGGACTGCAGCCACACATGGCCCGGTCCGGTGAGGTGGGCGAAGAAAAAACCCTCGCCCCCGAAGATTCCTGACTTGATGCCGCTCACGGTCTGGATATCAAAGTTTACCGATTTGGTCAAAGCAACCAGGCAACCGGTATCAACCCGCAGCGATTCACCGGAGCCCAGCTCTTTTTCGATAATGGTGCCCCCGGCATGGACAAAGGCCAGGCCATCGCCCTCCAGCTTCTGCATGATGAACCCTTCCCCGCCGAACAGGGCGACCCCGATTCTCCTCTGGAAATGCATCCCGATGCTGACCCCTTTGGCCGCACAGAGAAAGGCGTCCTTCTGGCAGATGATGGTGCCGCCGTTATAGTCTTTCAGGTCAAGAGGAATGATCTTGCCGGGGTATGGCGCGGCAAAGGCCACCCTTTTCTTGCCGGCAACCTGATTGGTGAACACGGTGCAGAAAAGGCTTTCACCGGTGATCAGCCGCTTGCCGGCCCCGAGAAATTTGTCCATCAGACTCCCGGCGGCGCTCTCGCTGCCGTCGCCGAACACCGTCTGCATCTCGATGCCGTCCTCCATGTACATCATGGCCCCGGCCTCAGC
Organism: Desulfobulbaceae bacterium; assembly: GCA_023230525.1. Lineage (GTDB taxonomy): Bacteria > Desulfobacterota > Desulfobulbia > Desulfobulbales > SURF-16 > SURF-16. The sequence goes on along the minus strand of JALNXE010000036.1, from coordinate 19,397 downwards.
CACCGCGCTTTCGTGCTGGTCAAGTTCAACCTCGACAAACTGCATTTCATGGCCGAAGATCTCAAAGTCGATTTCATGGGCCTTCTGCAGTGATCCCCCGGCAGCCGGGGGTGGCGGCGCCATGGGCTGACTTGCGCTCTTCCCCTGCCGGAATTCCGGCACTTCCGCCAGGGGCTGCCAGGCCTCGTATCCCTTTTTCCACAGCAGGGTCTGAGGCGTATAGAGCCCGGCGTCGAGCCCCTCCGTTATCTGTTCCCGGGTAAAAGGACCGCGGGATTTACCGTCCACAGCAACAAACCAGGTACTCATAATGCCTCCTTATTTTCAAATTGCCAAAAAATTATTTCATTTGCCGAAACCCGCAGGTCCAGGCTCTGCACCCAGCCAGCCCGGCACTATCCCTTCTACTTCTTATAGAGCCTGTGGCACTCCTTGGTCAAATGGTTTACCGCGGAAATCTTTTCCCGGGCCGCGGCAAAATCTCCCTTTGCCGCCGCCGCGATACAGGATTTCACCTGGTCCGCGCACTCTTGCCAGGCAGCAGACCACTGGCTGTGGGCGCAGAGATGATAATCCTCGCATTTTGCGCGCAGTTCCGTTGCCAGTTCCCTGGACGGAACGGACTCCGCACCCACCTGTTGCACCAGCTCTTTCCACAGGCGGCTGATATCTTTTTTGAGTTGTTTTCCTCCCGAGGCCGGGCAGTTCCGCGCTTTTCCATTGCCGGCAGATGCCGCAGCCGGGGGTTCCGTTTTTTCCGCCATCCTGGTCTGCAGAAAAAACTCGCAGGAAACCATGCCCTTTTTCAGCTGCTTTTTCATGGTAAAGGAAAAAGAATCCCCCACCGCCAGCTTCTGCCCGTTGATGATCAGGCTGCCATCGGCAATTTCAGCGGCCAGCCGGGTCAGTTCCTCGGCGATTTCCGAGCCGGAGCGCTGCTCATGCTTTCTTTTGCTGGTTTCTTCCGGAAATGTCTTCTTTTGGTCCATTTTTTCTCCAGGCAGGGGGGGAAAAGAGATCCGGCCTGCTTGCATTATCGATAAAAAGAACAGGGCCGTCAACCCGGCAAATGGCGGCGGGCCGAGGTGATCTTAATTTATTATACTCAACTTTCTGACTTGATCTATTTTGTCGAAATAACGATATTTTTGTGACATAGTTGCTGCTCTGATCTCCGTCATGGGAATTCAGGAGACAGGAGACAGAATTTAGAATGTTTGATTTTATTACGTTTTATTCTGGCTCCTGATTTCTGGCTGCTGAATTCTCCGGAAACAAGCTGCGGGGACCATGAGGATATCAATTTAATTTCAACATGTTACCACAACTCAGAAAGTTGAATAAAAAATATAAGTCAATTTGGCCGAATTAGCAAATTCAGCAAATGGTCGACAAGGAGATGGAAATGGGCAGGCAATAAGATGGTGGTGTAGTCATCAACCACCAATGCCGGGCCGCTCAGGCGATGGCCGCCCAGCAGCTGCCGGCGGCTGTAAACCCTGACCAGCTGGGGGCCGGCCTCGAAAATAACCGGCCGGAGCTCATCAGGTTGGGGCTCAGTGGAAGATTGTTCAACCGTGCGGGGCAAAGCCTGTTTGGGCCGCACCAGGGACACGGTGCAGCGGATGGAAACCACTTCCAGGGGAGCATCCGGCAGCGAGTAACCGAATTGCTGCTCGTGCAGCGCATGGAAACTTTCGGTGAAATGCTCCGCAAAAGGGACAGTCAGCTCAAAGGACTGGCCCTGGTAGCGGATGTCCACGAATCTTTCAACACGAAACCGGCCTGACCGGCACAGGTGCAGCAGTTCTTTTTTCTGTTCCGCGGCAAGCCGGGCAAAGTGTTCAGCCAGAAGCGCCCGGTTAATTTGCCTGCCCCGCAGAAACAGCGACCGGCTGGCATCAAGTGCCGGGTCAGCCATGGCCATACCCTGCGCGGACAGGATGCCAGCCCTGGCCGGCACGACAATTTCCCGGATGCCGAGTTCCCCGGCCAGTTCACAGCAGTGCAGTCCGGAGGCGCCGCCGAAGGAGAAAAGGGTGAACTCCTTGGGATCATGGCCCCGCTCCAGGGAAACGGCGCGAATGGCCTTGGCCATGCCGGTATTGACCAGCCGGATGATGCCCAGCGCCGTTTGCCGGGCGGACAGGCCGAGCCGGCTGGCGAGTTCGTGCATCTTCTCCGTCACCCGCTCAGGGTGGAGTGGCATCTCACCGCCGAGAAAGCGGTCGGCCGGCAGCCGGCCGAGAAAGAGATTGGCATCGGTTACGGTCAGCTCATCTCCCGAGCCGTAACAGACCGGGCCGGGATCAGCTCCGGCGCTCTGCGGGCCGACATGCAGCAGTCCGCCCGCATCAAGCCTGGCTATGGAGCCGCCGCCTGCGCCCACCGTATGAATATCCATCACCTGGATACGCAACGGATAGGAATCGATGCAATAATCACGGGTAAGGGTCGGCTGCCCGTCACAGAGGGAGACATCGGTTGAGGTGCCGCCCATGTCAAAGGTGATGATCTTGTCCCGCCCCATCTCCCGGGCCAGTTGAAAGGCGCCATGCACCCCGCCAGCCGGTCCGGACAGCACGGTATGCACCGCCCGCGCCCCGATGGTCGCCGCCGGCAGCATGCCGCCGTTGGACTGCTGGATATACAAGGGGGTTGATCCGAGCTTTTCCGTCAACCTGCTGATATACGCAGTAATTATCGGGGCGAGATAGGCATTGATCAGCGTGGTGGTCAGCCGCTCATACTCCCGGAACTCCGGCAGCACCTCGGACGACAGGCTTACAGGAATGGCCAGTTTGCGAAGCTCGCCGGCCAGAATTTTTTCATGGACGGGATTGGCATAGCAGTGCAGGAGACAGACGGCCACGGACTCAATGGCCTTCTCCCGGCAGATCCGGCGCAGCCTTTTGCCCGCGCTCCCGGCCAGCGGGGTCTGCACCGAACCGTCCCACCGGACCCGCTCCCGCACCCCGACACAGCTGTCCCGGCCGATGATTGCCTCAGGACGTTCTATCTGGAGATCATACAGGGTGGCCCGGTTCTGCCGGCCGATGATGAGCACATCCTCAAATCCCCTGGTGGTGATCAGTAAGGTGCGCGCCCCTTTTCTCTGCAGCAGGGCATTGGTGCCCACCGTGGTGCCATGGATGATTTCCAGATCGTCCGGCAGGCAAAAGGATTCAGACGGGTCAGGGGCGGGAAAGAAATGACGGAGGCCGGCCAGGATGGCCCGGCCGGGGTCGTCAGGGGTGGAAGAAACCTTATAGGTGGCAATCCCCTGGCCGGTGAGCAGAATGAAATCCGTAAAGGTGCCGCCGGTATCAATGCCGAGTTTCATAGGAGACGTTCCAACGCTCAAGCGATCAAACGTTTAAGCGCTGGAACGCTGGAACGCTTTTTTACAAGCCGGCCGTAATGGTTTTGCCTAATTTGGCATCAATGACTTCCACAAGATGGGCATCACTGTAATCCTTGTCCTTGCGCAAGGCCTTGGTGGTGGTGCCGAAGGTCATGCGCAGCTTCTGGCTGTTGACCAGCGCCACCGCCTTGTTGATCCTGTCCTGCAGCTCGTCCGGCTTGATGCCTTCGGCGTGGCCCAGTGGCCCGAGATCTCGAATTTTTTTAGTAAATTCGGTAATAAGCTTAACAAAACGGGGAGCCTCGGCAGCTGAGGCCCACTGCAGATTGTACCGCGCAGGACTTATGCCGATTCCCTCCAGCACCCGCTTGACCAGCACATTGACACTCATGGCATCATAATTACCAACCTGGTAATGGCATTCACCAAGCTGTCAGCCGCCGGTGAAGATACCGGCCGCGCCTTCGGCGAAACCCTGCAGGATAAAGGAAGGGTCGATGCGTCCGGTGCACATGACCCGGATGGTGCGCAGGTTGGGCGGATACTGGTAACGAGACACCCCAGCCGCATCGGCGGCGGCGTAACAGCACCAGTTACAGAGAAACCCCAGGATCTTGGGATTGAATTCTTCAATGGTCATTCAATATACCTCTTTAAGAAAAGCTCTTTAGCTGTTTAGTCTGTAGGTATTCAGGTGTTTAGCCAGGTGTTTAGTCTGTAGGTTTTTAGGTGTTAAGCTAAAAGACTACAGCCTAAATAGCTAACCACCTGTTTTTAAATTTCTCCGAACGCCTTGATCTGGGCGCCGATCTGCTCACGGGTGAACCCGCCCATGGAGATGGCAAAGGTCGGGCAGCGGGAAGAGCAGATGCCGCAGCCCTTGCAGGAGGCGGCAATGGTTTCCGCCTTCTTCTTGTTGTCCACCTTCACCATCTGGATGGCCTGATAGGGACAGAGGCTGGCGCAGATGCCGCAGCCGATGCAGATTTCCTTGTCCACCGAGGAGACAATCGGCTCAACGGATACAAAACCCTTGATCAGCGGGATGGAGGCCTTGGCCGCCGCAGCCTGGGCCTGGACAATCACCTCATCCAGGGGTTTGGGTGAATGGGCCAGACCGCAGACATAGACCCCATCCACGGCAAGCTCCACCGGCCGCAGTTTTACATGGGCTTCCAGGTAAAACTTGTTTTCGTTGACCGGAATCTTCAGCAGCTTGCTGAGGTTTTCCGTATCCTCCGGCACAATGCCGACACTGAGCACGATCAGCTCAGGGCTTATGGAAACATCCTCCTGCAGGATGGGATCAAAGAAGTTGACGTTCACCCTGTTGCCCTGTTTTTCCACCTCGGGCTTGCGGTCCACCTCATAGGGGATGAAGACCACCCCTTTCTCCCGGGCCAGCTGGTAGGCGTCCTCCGCGTAACCGTAGGTACGCATATCCCGGTACAGGACAACAACCTGGGAGGAGGGATTGATCTCCTTGATCTTCAGGGCATTTTTCACTGCGGCATTACAGCATACCTTGCTGCAGTACTTGAGATCATCCCCCCGGGAACCGGCACACTGGATCATGACCACCGAATCCGGGGCCCGGTCCTTGGCCTTGCCGGCCAGGCGGCTTTCCAGCTCCTGCTGGGTGACCACCTTTTTCACCTGGCCGAGCAGATATTTATCCGGCCGGTGCTCCCTGCCGCCGGTGGCGATGATGATGACCCCGTGATCAATGGTCTGCTCCGTCTCTTTTTTCCCTTTGCTTATTTTGATCACCGAGGAAAAATTACCGACAAAACCATTGACCGCCGCCAGCTCGGCATTGGTCATCACCTCGATCTTCTGATGTTTCTGCACCCGGCCAATCAGCTCCTGCATCATCTTGGCGGTATTTTCGCCCTGCAGGGTATCCTGGGCGCCTGCCGCATGGCCGCCCAATTTGTCATTTTTTTCAATGAGATAGCACTGGAAACCCTGGTTGGCCAGGTTCTCGGCCGCGGTCAGTCCCGCCACCCCGCCGCCGATAATCAGGGCCTGGGGGGTGACGGGCACGGTCTGTTCGGGCAGGGGCTGGATCAGCCGGGCCTTGGCAACACCCATGCGGACCAGGTCCCGGGACTTGTTCGTGGCCTCCTCCGGCTCATTGGCATGCACCCAGGAGCACTGGTCGCGGATGTTGACCATCTCAAACAGGGAGCGGTTAAGGCCGGCGTCCTTGAGGGTTTCCTGGAAAAGAGGCTCATGGGTCCGCGGTGAGCAGGCGGCCATGACGATGCGATTTAATTTATGTTTTTTAATCTGCTCCTTGATGACCTCCTGGGCGTCCTGGGAACAGCTGTAAAGACTGTCGCTGAAATAGACGACGTTTTCCATGTTGCCAGCATAATCGACCACATTCGGCACGTCAACCGTACCGGCAATGTTGATACCGCAGCGGCAGACAAAAACGCCGATGCGCACCTCATCCCCGGCCTTGACCTGCTGCTCGTCGGGATAGGCCTTATGCACAATACCGGCACCCCGCTGCTGTTTGATCAGGGCCGAGGCGATACCGGCGGCGGCGCTGGACTGGGTGACGCTTTCCGGGATGTCTTTCGGCCCCTGGAAGGCGCCGGCCACAAAAATACCTTCCCTGCTGGTATTGAGCGGGGCAAAGGAACCGGTCTTGCAGAAATCGTATTTGTTGAGTTCAAAATCGGCGATTTTGGCCAGCGCTCGGGCGCTCCTGGGCGAGTCAAGGCCGACGGAGAGAACCACCATGTCAAAGGCCTCAAAATGGTGGCTGGCCGCCAGGGTGGAATAGGTCAGTTTCAGCTTCTTGCCCCAGGACATGACATCGGCCACCTTGGCCCGCACGAATTTGATGCCGAACTGTTCCTCCGCCCGGGTGCGGGCCGCGTCAAAATCCTTGCCCTGGGTGCGCATGTCCATGTAGAAGATGGTGATCTCACAGTCCGGGTCATGCTCTTTGGCCACCATGGCCTCCTTAATGGAGTACATGCAGCAGACCGAGGAGCAGTAACCGTTGTCACAGCCGATGTCCCGGGAGCCGACGCACTGAATAAAGGCGATGCGGTGGGGATGACGATGGTCGGAGATGCAGCGGACCTCGCCCTTGAACGGGCCGGAAGGATTGAGCAGCCTTTCAAACTCGATGCTGGTGACCACATCGGGATGCTTGCCGTAACTGTACTTCTGCAGGGCCTCATCCGGCACCTTGCCGAAGCCGGGAGTCATGATCACCGCCCCCACATGGAGGGTGCGCTCCTCGGGCTGCTGGCTGAAATCAATGGCATGGCTGCGGCATACCGGCACACAGATTTTACAGGTGCCATGCTTGAGATGCAGGCAGGCGCTGGGATCAATAAAATAGGTGGCCGGCACGGCCTGGGGATAATCGATATGAATGGGCCGGGTGATGGCCAGGCCCTCATTGTAAGTGTCCACCATATGCCGCGGGCAGTATTTGGTACACAGGCCGCAGGCCGTACACTTGTCCGCATCGATGTAACGGGGGTTCAGCCGGACCTTGGCCCGGAAATCCCCCGGCTTGCCTTCCAGGGCAAGGAAATCCGTGTTGCTCAGTATTTCGATATTTGGAGACCGACCGGCCTCTACCAGCTTCGGCGCGAGAATTCAGAGGGAGCAGTCATTGGTTGGAAAGGTTTTGTCAAGCTGGGCCATGGCGCCACCCACGGACGCTGATTTTTCAACCAGATACACATAATAGCCGAGCTCGGTCAAGTCGAGGGCCGCCTGGACACCGGCGACCCCGCCGCCGACGACCATCACTGCTCCCGATTTATTATCTTTTGCGTGACCCATGGTACACTCCGTTTATGGATTTCTGACCGCCGTTTTCAGGAAGTGAAAATGTCTGAAAGGACAATCAAGTTATTTATGCAAACTGTTATGATTCGTTTTTTTTAAGCATGACCGGGCAGCCGGGAAAAATCTCTTCACCCCTGCCGCCCGGCAGGCGTTTATTGATCAACGACTTCCACCTTGATGGCGCACAGCTTGTACTCCGGCGTCCTGGACAGCCGGTCAAGGGCATCCAGGGTGAGCAGATTCACCAGCGCCTCAACATGGTTGTAGGTGGCGAATACCGTTCCCTGCTGGGTACGGTCCGTCACCTTGGCCCGCAGCACCACGGAGCCGCGGCGCGAGGTCAGCCGCACGGAATCCTTTTCCTCGATACCGTATTGTTTGGCGTCCTCGGGATGAAACTCGGCAAAGCACTCGGGGCTGATGACATCGATTGCCTTGGTTTTGCCGGTCATACTGCTGAAGTTGTAACGGGCCAGATCACGTCCGGTGGTGAACTGCAGGGGATATTCCTGATCAGCCACCTCAACCGGCGGAATATAATCCTCTGGAATAAACAGGCCCCTGCCGCGGGTAAATTTTTCGGTGTGCAGGACCGGGGTACCGGGATGATCCGCGGTGGGAACCGGCCACTGCAGGCCCACTTTCTCGAGCCGTGCATAACTCAACCCGGCATACTGGGGCATAATGCTGCAAACCTCATCAAAAATCTCCCCGGGCGACCGGTAGTTCATCTCGTAGCCCATTTTCTTGGACAGATCGCAGAAGATCTTCCAGTCGGCTCTGGCCTCTCCGGGGGGCAGGACAGCCTGGCGCACCCGCTGCACCCGGCGCTCGGTACTGGTGAAGGTGCCGTCTTTTTCCGCGAAACAGGCGGCGGGCAGGACCACATCCGCCATCTGGGCCGTTTTGGTCATGAAGATGTCCTGCACCACCACGAAATCACACTTCTCCAGGGCCGCCTGCACATGGGAGATGTTGGCGTCCGCCACCGCCGGGTCCTCGCCGAAGATATACAGGGAGCGGATATCTCCCTTCATGATGTTGTCCCACACCTCGGTGGCCGGTTTGCCGGGACGTCTGGGCAGTTTGACCTTCCACATCTTTTCATATTTTTCAAAGAGGTCTTCATTGCTCAGACTGGCATAGCCCGGCAGGGTATTGAAAAGGGCGCCCATGTCACAGGCCCCCTGCACGTTATTCTGACCGCGCAGTGGGTTGCAGCCGCCGCCCTCCACCCCGACCTTGCCGCACAGCATGGCGAGATTGGCAATACTCTTTACCCTGTCCGTGCCGGTGATAAAGTGGGTGATACCCATGCCGTGGAAAATAGCGTGCCGCCCCTGGGCAGCATACATGCGGGCAGCCTGGCGGATCTGCTCGGCCGGAATGCCGGTTATTTTTTCCACCATGAACGGCCGGTACTTTTTGACCAGCCGGACCAGCTCATCATAATCCTCGGTCCTCTGCTCCACGAACCTCTTGTCCAGCAGATCTTCCTCGATGATCACATTCATCATGGAATTGAGCAGGGCGACATCCGTTCCCGGCTTGAGGCGCAGCCACAGATCAGCCCGTTCGGCCAGTTTTGTCCTGCGCGGATCGACGACGATCAGCTTCGCGCCCCGGTCCAGGGCCTGGTGAATGCGCAGTCCGATGGTGGGATGGCTGGTGTCGGGATTGCTGCCGATCATGAGAAACAGGTCGGTCTTTTTTGTATCGGCAATGGAGTTGGTCATTGCGCCGCTGCCAAATGTGAGGGCCAGACTGGCCACCGTGGGAGCGTGTCAAAGCCGGGCACAATGTTCGATGTTGTTGGTGCCGATCACCGTGCGCATGAACTTCTGCATCAGATAATTTTCTTCATTGGTCGCCCTGGCGCAGGAAAATCCGGCAATGGAGTCAGGACCGTACATGGCCTTCAGATCAAAGAAATTGCGGGCCACGATCTCCAGGGCATCATCCCAGCTGGTCTCCACCAGATGGCCATGCCGCCGGACCAGCGGCCTGGTCAGCCGTTCCTTATCCCGGACAAAATCAAAGGCAAAACGTCCCTTGACGCACAGGGCGCCGTAATTCGGGGCCAGATCGGGGTCAGACGTAACCTCCATGATGGTATTGCCCTTGACCCGCAGGGTAAGCTGGCAACCGGCTCCGCAGTAAGGACAGGTGGTGCGCACATCCCGCACCGCCTCGCTGATCACCGGCACCAGGGCAACCTTTTTGGTCAAGGCCCCGGTGGCACAATTTTCCGCGCACTTGCCGCAGTTGACACACCGGTCATTAAAGGTGAGCTTCAGACGCGTGGCGACATTGTTGTCATTAATATGACCGGCAGTGACTTCCAGGGCGCCGTACTCGCAGGCATGCATGCAGCGCTGGCAGAATATGCATTTATTGAGGTCAACCTTGAGGACCGGATGGGATTCGTCTTTTTTATAGAGCGGCCTCTCGCCCATGCCTGTTTTATTGATATTGACATTAAGGGCGATATTAAGACGCTTCAGATCGCAATGTTCAAAGGCGTTGCAGCCGCAGGAGAGACACCGCTCCGCCTCCTTGCGCGCCATCTGCTCATTAAAGCCGAGCTTGATCACGTCAAAATCCTGCACCGCGGTCTGGGGAGGCCTGGTGGGCATTTTTTCCCGCAGCTTGATATTGATGCCGTCAAAGTTGCTGAGATGCACCTGATCAAAGGTTTTGCCCCGGGTGAAATTAAAGCGGATCTCCCCCGGTTCCTTGGGCACATCCATCAGGGAGGAATGAATGTTTTCCGCCGCCCGGCGGGCGCCGACCACTGCCTGAATGACCGTCCGCGGGCCGTTCACCGCATCGCCGGCCGCATAGACGCCCTGCACGGAGGTGGTAAAATCCCGGGGCGAGGCATTGATGGTATTGTTGGGCGCGATCTCGATCTGCTCCTCCAGTTCTCCCCCTTTAAAGCCGTCCACGCAGGCCATCTGGCCCAGGGAGGTTACCAGGGTATCCACGCTGATGGTATTGGTGGTGCCGGCAATGGCCTCCGGCTGGCGCATGCCCCTGGCATCGGGTTCACCCAGTTTCATCCTCACCAGTTCGACGCTTAAACCGCCGCGCTCGGACTCGAAGATCTGCACGGGCGAGGCCATGAGCAGAAACTGCACCCCTTCCCTTTCCGCCTCCCGGATGACCCGCTGATTGGCCACCATCTCCTCCTGGGACCGGGGATAGATGACCGTGACCTGGTCCACCCCCTGGCGCAGCAGGGTACGGGCCACTTCCATGGCAATATTGTTGCCGCCGATAACCGCGGCACGCAATCCGTAATTGATTCTTTTGCCTTCCGCGGCGTCGCGCAGCACCTTGGTGGCGGTCATCACCTGGGGCAATCTGCCGCCGGGAATCTCCAGGGGCCGGTCCAGCCCGGTGCCGGTGGCCAGCAGGATGGCGTGATAGCCCTGATCCTTCAGATCCTGCAGGGTGAAATCCACCCCCCAGCGCTGGCTCAGCTTCACCGATATGCCCATGCGCAGGATCATATTGGTCTCATAATCCAGCACGTTGCGATCAATCTTGTAGGTCGGGATACCGTAGCGCAACATGCCGCCCAGCTTGGGATTGGCCTCAAAGAGGGTGACATCGTGCCCTTTACGGGCCAGGTAATAGGCCCCGGTAAGCCCGGCGGGCCCGCCGCCGATCACGGCGACCCGTTTGCCGGTTGTCTTTTCCCTGGGAATTTTCAGATCAATATGGTTGGTCATGCACCAGTCTGCCACAAAGCGCTTCAGGTGGTTGATGGAAACCGGTTCATCGACAAGAATTCTGCGGCAGCGGGTTTCACAGAAACGGGGGCATACCCGGCCGACGGAAAAAGGAAAGGGATTGCGCTCCAGGATGAGACGCATGGCCTCTTCATATTCACCCTTGCTGATATGGGCGATATAGCCCTGCACATTGATCTGGCCGGGGCAGGTCAGATTACAGGGGGCCTTGCAGTCACCGAAATGGATGGCGGAAATTTTCGCCAGCCTCTCCTGGCGGATCTTCACCAGGGCCGGAGAATCGGTTCTGACCTTCATGCCCGCTTCGGCCGGGGTGGCGCAGGCCCGGACAGGCTCGTCCATGCCCTCTATCTCAACGACACACAAGCCGCACGGTATCTGACTGTTTTTGCCGCTCACCGAGCAGAGAGAGGGGATGTCAATCTCCGCCCGGCGGGCAACTTCAAGAATTGTCAGTCCGGACTCGGCAACAACCTCCATGCCGTTTATTTCAAAATTTATTGTCGACATTGTTTGCCAAAAAGAAATACTGTTGGATTCGTAAAAACTGCAAATTTCCCCCGGAAGACACCGCAGCAACGGCTCGCGAACCGCCCCGGCAAAATATCTGCCCGTCTGATCTCAGGCAGCCGGCTTCCATTCTTTCAGGAAAGCAGGGAGATGACCCGCTTCACGGGGACCGATGGTAATGGTCCACTCCGGGAGCTCTTCCTCAAGCTCGCCCTTGATGCTGGCCAGATAGCCGGGGATGATCAGATCGCGATGTTTCACCTTATCCATGATGCCGGATTTCTTGATGAACTGGGCGATCATGTCCGCCCCGAATTTCCCTGCCGCCCAGGCGGTAAGCACGGAAAGTCCCTCCGTATCCTTGATCAGCAGCCAGGAAGGAATCTTGCTGCCCTCGATCTCGCCGGAAACGATGAAATAGGTCAGGGAGAAGTTGCAGGTGATGAGTATCGGAGAATTCTCCGCCGGTCCGTTGATGCTGTATATGTCTTCCTGGACCACCATGGGCCGCTGGGGATCGGTGAAGATGTTCAGCTGCTCCAGCAGCAGAGGGAAAAGTATATCGCCCTGCAGATCGGCAAGCACCACAATGCCGGCATATTTGGCGATGAGCACCGAGGCGATCATCGCCTCCATCATGGGATCGTCGGTCATTTCACAGGGAAAGGCAATGGACGGAAAGCCCACCGGCTTGAACTTGGCCTTGATGGCCGAGCGGCGGGTCACAACATTGTTTTCCAGGGCTGCCTTCATGGTGCGGGCGCCGGTGTCAAGGACCAGATCCTTCAATCCCTCTGCCAGGACTTTCTCGGAGATCTCAATGGTATCATCAAGGTTTGCCCCGCGGATTCCCAGCGGACAACCGGCTTCCTTGGCCATGGCCGCCATGGCGGAGGCGTTGGCCGCCGTGGCGCCATAGAGCAGCGGCTTGCGCTCGCCGCAGGCCCTGGCGCCTTCGGCCAGGTTTTCCGCCTTGCCGCTCATGAGGATCAGGCCCGCATCCTCCGCGCCGGCCAGAACCTTCTTGACCAGGGCGATAAATTTTCCCTGCTCCCCGTCGCTGTCTTTAACGGCAATCAGTCTGGCCTTCATCAGCACGCCGACCCGCTCATAGCGCAGCTCCTTGAAACGTTTGATGCGGCCGTCAATGTCCGCCTCAGCCATATCCGTACCGACCAGCACGGCAATACCGGTGGCATTCTCAAAGCGCTTTTCATGGCGGAACATACAGGTCTCGCCGCCGGTGGTGAAGGTGGAATCGCCGGCGCCGAGCTTGATGGTCCTGATCGGCGGCGCGGAAGCCTCGCCGATGGTCGCCTTGGCCTCGTCAGAAACATAAGGGCATTTTTCAATTTCAATCTGTCCGGCGGCAACTTTCATGGCAAAGGCAAGACAGGTGGGAATCCCGCACTCCCCGCAATTCTTTTTGGGGAGCATTTTAAGGATTTGTATACCAGTAAGAGCCATTGTTTATCTCCTCGTTAGCATATAAAAAAATGTAAATAGCCCGATTGGCTACATAACTGTTTCCATTTTGAGCGCTGGATGGCCTTTCTCCTTGAGAAAAGCCAGTACCGCCTCTTCCGTGGTCCCCACTTCCTCATCAGCGATCATGTCAAAAAGCTCCGGCATGCCGATGGCCTCGCAGCGGGCCATGAGTTTTTCCTTCAACTCTTCCTTGAGCATCTTGGGCAGCCACACCACTCTCTTTAGACCACCTTCGGCCATGAAAAGTTTCGGGCTGGTCAGGTAATGCTTGCTGACGCCCATGAAACCGGGGGTCTGCGCGCCGCCGCCGGCCATACCGGCAAGCGAGGTGAATTTCATGCCGCTGGGGGTCATGCCCATGTAGTCGCGGTTGACCACCATGATGCCGTTACATTGGGGCAGCATGGCGGCAATGGCCTCAAAACAGCCGCAGGCGGTCATGGGATTCGTCATCAGCGAATAACAGCTGACCGCCGGAACCGCCCCGCGGGAGGCCTGGTTGACGAACTCGTTGATGCCGATAAAATCACCCAGCACCGGATCATTGCACTCACCCTTCTGGATCGGCTGGTTCGGGCCGGTCGGGTTGATCTGAAAGGAGGCCTTGCCGTCCAGCCAGTTATAGGCGCCGCACATGCCCACCCTTTCCGGGGTAATGACACAGACATGGCTGGGGGCAAAGGACTGGCAGAGGGTACAGGAGTAAAAAATCTCCTCGGTTTCATCGGTCATGTTGCCCAGCCGCAGGTCGCGCTCGGCATAGACTTTTTTGGCAATCTCCTGCACCTCTTCCACCTTGGCCTGTTCGGTATAGATTTTCACCTGCACCTTATCAAGGATGGCGCCGAACTCCTGGTGCAGTTTGCCATGGAGCACCTTGCCGATATGCTTGAAGGAAAAGCCCTTCTCCACCGCGGCCTTGCCGATGCGGATCCACATGATGTTCCGCTGGCCGATGTGCATGATGCCCTGGATATAGTTGATCAGATGATGGAACTGGCGCTCCAGGATCGGCTCAAAATCCGACTGCATCTCGCGGCCGGCCACCTCAACCAGGATGGCGATGGGCAGGTTCTGTCCCTGGGTGATGTCACAGATGTCCTTGCCTTCCAGGATAACCTCGCCGTCCACGACATCGTGCATATCCTTGGAGATGAGCACCTCGACGCCGCTGGTCCTGCCGCCGCCGCATTCCATATAGAGATCATCCTTCCTGATCCTCTCACCCTCAAAGGCCGGACCAAAGGCCATGGGGATATCAATCTTGGCAATGTTGACCTTCAGGCCCCGCACCTCGATGGCCTTCTGCACGATTTCATCATGGGGCACATTGCTGACCACGTGCTCATAGGTGCAGATACCGGTGGGCAGCACCTCGGGAATATCGTAGTCGGAGATGGTGGGGAAGCCCCAGTTGATGGCGCCGGCGGCATTGGCGTACCACTCGTCGCTTACCGGGCCGAAGGCCATGACAAAGGCAAAGGTGCGGTCCTTGTTATAGATCAGGTTGCCCCGGTAGTCTCCGGGCTTGATGCCGCCGAAGGCCATGGCCACCCGGCAGGCGAAGCCGATGGCGAAAACCGCGGTGGTATAACTGTCGCCAAAGGGGACCAGACGGGTGTTCCACCCCACCTGCACATTGTTTTTCACCAGCTGTTCGGGCATTCTGATGCCGTCTGAGTGGTCATGCATGAAAATGTAGAGATTTTTTTCCTGCAGTTCCAGGGCGATTTTGCTGGCCACCTCTTTGTCGGCCGGCGAGCCCATGATGGCGGCAAAGCCGGGAGCCGTGCCATCAACAAATTCAACGCCGCGTTTACGGAAGATAACATCGTCCGCCGCCCCCAGCCAGATATTGGCACCGGTGGGATCTTCGGTCTTGGTATAGTATTCGGGCTGCTCCAGATAGCGGATTGCCTCGTACATCTCCTCGGCGAAAAAAGTGGCCATGCCGGCATCAAGGGCCGGGGCCAGGTAGGGCAGCCAGGTATGTTCACTCACCAGGGGGGGCAGGAGCTTGCGGCACTCCTGGAAGATGTCCTTCATATCGCCCAGCTTCTCCACCTTGGCTCCCAGCATGCTGTAGATAACCGGCAGATAATAGGCAGTGTTGGGAAATGAGACCACCTGCTCAGGACCATATTTTTTTAAAGCTGCCTCAAGTTTTTCCTCGGCCATGTCAGTGATTTTATGCGCGCCTCGGATAGCAGCTGAACAGATTATTTTTGACATTGAACGCTCCTCTCAGATTATCGGAATAATTTCATCATTAGCCTATCAGGCTATTGATCAGAGACTTGGTGAGATTGATGGCCTTGGGATGTCTCATAATCAGCACCTCACCGCCTGAAAGCAGCATGCAGGTGGCGGTGATGGCCTCCATCATGATACCCCTTCTTTCCTGGTCACCGAGCATTGCATCAGAGGGAAGCCGGCACTCTTTCGCCTTCCACACCTCCCGGCCGAGATTGCAGATGATCGGCACCTGCAGTTTTTCATCCTGCTGGGTAAGCGCAGCCAGGCGAATACGCTCCATGACGGAATAGGTATACTCAATGCCGTAGCCGAGAGCCCCGATTGACGGGTCCATCAGGATGGAGTTCAGCGAAACGCCCAGATTTTCGAGCAGAATATTGAGCTGTTTGGCGAGATTGACATCAATGGGCGAAGCAGCGACCATGGGATACTGGAAGGCCATGGCGGTTGCGCCCAGGGAACGGTAATTGCTGTCGGAAAGGGGCGCCAGGCACACTTTCCTGTCGCCGGTCATGGAGGTGATCTCCCGTAGCGTCTCGGTATCCTTGTCCGCGTTGCCGCAGCCCCAGACAATGATCGGCACATCGATATTATTGATCACTTCGGCGGCAACCTTGGCCGCTTCAGACGACTTCCGGTTCATGCCGTTGGGATCGGTGCTGACCATGGAGATGCAGATCGCCTCCGCCTGGTATTCATCAACACATTTTCTGGCCCAGGCCAGCGGATTATCCAGCACCCCTGCATAATGGCGGGTCAGAGAGTCCGGCCACTCATCAGGTTTCACATCCAGCACGTCCATGGCGATCAGCGGCTTATTGGGCATGGCGCCTTCGAAAAGATGGAAGGGCATGGAGGTTTCACCGCCGACTTTGATCGCCTTGTCACCGCTGCCGAGCAGCGTCTCTTTAATCTGTCCCGTATATTTGACCTGGTAGGAGGCGGCAGGAACCTTTTTGGCGCGCTCAGCAAAAGGCGTCTTTTCCAACGCCAGCTCGGCTACCGCCAGATCTCCGCCTGCAGCAGCGGCCTTAGGCGCTTCAGCGGCCTTGGCTTCCGCGGCTTTTTTGGCCTCTTCCGCGGCCTTGGCCTCTGCGGCCTTTTTGGCTTCAGCTACCTTTTGGGCCTCTTCGGCAGCCTTGGCTTCGGCAGACTTTTTGGCCTCTTCAGCAGCCTTGGCCAAAGCTGCCTTTTTGGCCTCGTCCGCAGCTTTTCCCTCAGCAGCTTTCCTGGCCTCTTCGGCAGCTTTTGCCTCTGCGGCCTTTTTGGCCTCTGCCGCGGCCCTGGCTTCAGCAGCCTTGTTGGCCTCTTCGGCAGCCTTATCCGGTGCTGGTTTGACCGGCTCAGCGGCAGCTGGCGCAGTCACAGGTCCAGGGGCTGCGGTTTCTGGGGGCTGGCGTTTCAGAACTGCCTCGGCACTGGCAAAACTTGACAATGCCTCAAATTGCTCATCGCTCAGGTTAAAGGCCTTTTTCAGGGCGTTGAGACCCATCTGCACAGACTGCAACGCCAGCTGACGCTCTTTTTCATTCATCTCATGCTCTCCTGCATCTTCATATTCTGGGGCTGAGCCGGCTGTCGCTTGCAAGACAGCTTGGGCTCGCATTTTTTCAACTTCAGCACGGGCTGCGGCAATGATTTTTTCCGCCTCTGCCCTGGCCTCAGCCAGGAGCCTGTCCGTGTCCACAGCCGGCTGCGGAGCGGGTACCGCAGGCCCGGCAACTGCAATGACCTCAGCCTTCTGCACCGCCGGTTGCCGCACATCCTCAGCCAATACCGGCCGTGGTTCGAGCTTGGCGCGCTTGACGATCTCGGGTACTGCTTCCTCCCACTCGATGGCCATGATATGCACACCGGAAACCCCTTTGATTTCCCTGACCTGATTGATGATATCCACACAGATGTTGATGCCCTCTTCCTGTTTGTCGGCGGCATCCTTCATGCGGCTGATCACCTCGTCCGTCACATCCATGCCGGGCACCGAGCTTTTCATATAACGGGCCATGCCGAGGGATTTGGGCGGGGTTACGCCTGCGAGAATATAGACCTTCTCGTCCAGTCCCAGGTCACGAACCATTGCCATGAACCGGGCGAATTTTTCCACATTATAGATAATCTGGGTCTGCACAAAGTCTGCGCCGCTGGCCACCTTCTTGGCCAGCCGCGGGGCGCGGAATTCAAAGGGATTGGCAAAGGGATTGGCGGCACAGCCGAGAAAAAGCCGCGGCTCGGCGGACTTTATCGCCTCGCCGCATTGAAACTTCTTCTCATCCCGCATGCCGCGGACCATGCCGAGGAGCTGAATGGAGTCCATGTCAAAGACACCCTTGGCCCCGGGATGGTTGCCGAATTTCTGATGGTCGCCGGTAAGACAGAGAAGATTTTTCAGGCCAAGGGCTGCGGCACCGAGAATATCACTCTGCATGCCGATCCGGTTGCGGTCGCGGCAGGTCATCTGGATGACCGGCTCCACGCCCTCCTGCAGGGTGATGAGTCCGGCGGCAATACTTGACATGCGGACAATGGCGGTCTGGCAGTCCGTGATATTGACCGCATCAACATGCCCACGCAATATGCCGGCCTTCTTCCTGACTACCTCTGGATCTCCGTTTTTAGGCGGTCCCAGTTCCCCGGTCACGGCAAAGCCCCCGGAGGTCAGAATCTTTTCTAAACGACTTCCCGATTTCATTCGGTTGTATCCTTATGTTAAGAATTTAAAGTAGTTAATAGAATGGGCAGAAAAGCATCCCCGGCTGCTCATCAGGCTGGAGTCGGACCGTGGCAGCCGACATCCTTTAACCCGCCCCCGGTTCCCAGATCACGACGCATCTCCATATCAAAGAGAACCCTTTCGCGTTTCTTGTCAATGCCGAGTTCCTTGCGTTTGAGGTCGATGCGGGCAATCATTTTCTGCGCGAGTTTCAGCGGATCCTCTTCAATATCCCAGCGCCCGCCGTAAATTTCATCCATTCCCTCGGTCATGAATTTATGGAAATTCTTGGAGCCGGTGAGCGGCAGTCCCTGGAAGATGACATACACCCCGCTGGAAACAAAGTACTGTCCGATGGCCACCGCCTTTTCACTCATCCACAGGGGCGCGGTGCCGGCCAGGGGCAGATCGGATATATCCTCACCCAGGCCGCCCTCCCGGACCATCTCGGTTGCGGCAATAAGCAGGCGGCTGTTATCGACACATGACCCGCAGTGCAGGACGGGAGGCATACCCACCGTCTCACAAACCTCTCGCAGACCGGGGCCGGCAAACTGGGCAGCCTCGGGCCGGAGCAGCCCGACCCGGCCAAGCCCGGTGGCCGCGCAGCCGGTGGCCAGCACCAGCACATCGTTCTTGATCAGTTCCCGGGCGATGATTTCATGATTATTATCCGGGAATTTGTAGTTGTCACAGCCGACAATGGCCGCTACCCCCCGGATTCTGCCGTTGATGATGTTGTCGTTTAATGGCCGGTAGCTTGAGCGGAAACGGCCGCCCAGCATGTAATTGATCGTTTCATGGCTGAAACCGACCACCACATCGAGCTTGTTTTCCTGCGGGATAAAAAATTCGCCGCGTTTCTTGTAGTTGTTGATGGCTTTTTTGAGAATCTCCTTGGCGCTGCCCAAGGGATTTTCTTCATTAAACTGGATATGCACCGCGCCAGGCATCTTGGCCCGGTAATTGGTGGTAATGACGTCGGTATGAAAGGACTTGGCCACCTCGGCCACGGACTGCATGATGCACTGCACATCAACCACCATGGCCTCGATGGCGCCGGTTGCGATAGCCATTTCCTGCTGGACAAAGCCTGCCGCCACCGGAATGCCGCGACGCATGAGAATTTCATTGCCCGTACAGCAGACCCCGGCGAGATTGATCCCCCTGGCGCCGACCTTGCGGGCCAGGGCGAGCATTTCCTCGTCCTGGGCGGCCAGACACAGGGCTTCGGCCAGCAGCGGCTCATGGCCGTGCACGGTGACGTTCACCTCGTCCGCCTTGAGCACGCCGAGATCGACGATGGCGCGCCGGGGCACCGGGGTGCCGAACATGATATCGGTCAGTTCGGTGGACAGCATGGATGATCCCCAGCCGTCGCCCAGGGCGCAGCGGGCGCCCTGCAGCATGAGATTTTCATAATCCTGGTCAACGCCCATATGGGTGCGGTGCATGATTTCAACAACCTCACGGTCTATGCCGCGGG